>JACQNR010000238.1 GCA_016202975.1 Acidobacteriota bacterium | reverse complement strand
GGTTCGGAGTCCCCAACTGAGCTATCCGGCGAGTGAATGGGCGAAGTGGCTTGCGAGACGAGGTCTGCAGGGGTCAGAACGAGAGCTACCAATATCGTAACCAACACCCGAGCCATAAAGCCTTCCGCGTATTCCTGCGCCGGACTCCTTCCGGCTCTTCAGATTGGTGAGCGCGAAAAAATACTCTTGCCCGAGCTTGCCCCGATTAAAGATGCACGCGATAAGCATAGTCTATCGAAGATTGGAGGGCCAGTCAATCAAGGTGCTTCGGAAATCCGAATTTTGGGAGGGGATGACCTTATGAGCCTGAAATTTGGAGCGCCACTGAAATGGCCAAGTTACTTTCGTTCGCCTGTCCGAAAGAGCGTCCAGGGACTTGCTTTCATATCTTCGAGGACGCCGGCCTGCCAGCTGAATTCCGGATGCGCCTTGAGAAACTGCGCGGCGAAGAAATCCTTTCCGCAAGGGTGGCCATAGCGGGCGCGGAAACTTAGGGCTTCGGCCATGCGCGCGTCCATCACTTTGCCCTGGACGGCGCCGTCGGGCGAGTAGGGAGGACTATCCCACACCGTCTCGCCGCGAGCCGAAAGGTCCAGATGCCCGCAAAGGCTTCGCTCGTTGGGAATTTCCTTCTTCAAATAACTGTCGTAATGGTCGCCCAGGAACCGCTCCGCCATTGCGGCATCGATTCTGCCCTTGTTTTCCTCCATCAATTGAAGCCAACGTGCCCGTCGCCCATTAGGCGACAACTCGGGATTCATCGGGTCAAAATCCGTTTCCTCGGCAAGCACCTTGGGGTCGCTCGCGAAGTTTGAGCCCACAAAATACCCGTCTTTCGTTTTCTCCAGTCCGTAGTGCTTCAGCCCCAATTCAAAGCGCGCGATCTCCCCGGTCTTCAGGTCGGCGAGGAGCCAGTCGTTGGCGTAGCCGCCGTTGTTGCCGTCGAGCATGATGCGCACGTAGTCGTCAATCGATTGCGCATACTGCATCGCCTGCCGCGCGCGCACGAACTCTGCCCGGCCGTCGGGGTTCCAGCCGTTGAACCGGCTGATTGTGGTTTCCGTGATCATCAGGCCCGCGGAATTCACGCCAAAATCGTCGTTACTGGCGATGACGCCCGGATAGCCGTCCATGAAAAACCGGTTCCCTTTTTCTGGAACGACGTCGAAAACGATCCGCCAGTGCTCGCCCTCAAGATAATTGGTCCAAGCGTTGTGCGCCATGACGATCTGACTCCCGCGCGTATAGCTGCCTGCGGCTACGAAGGCGCTGCAATTCCCCGGAGCCGCCAGGCGCGGCGCGCTCGCCACTTTTTCGCGGCGGTTCAGCCAGGGGACATAGTAGTAAGGCATTTCCTGAAAGGCGTTCAAGGTGATTACGTCGTCCACGTCGAACTTCATGCCTCGCGCCTGCAGGCCCGCGGCGATTCCGGCAAGTTCTTCCTGATATTCGGCGTCGATCCTGGGCCAGAGCATTTGTCGCGAAGCCTTGCGAAAGAACTCCCAGTCGCGCTTCGTGCTGTGCGTCATGCCGAGCTTGACCGCACGAAACGCCGATTCAATCTCCGGCGCAAGCAGATACCCGTGCCGGAATCCCAGGGTGCTCGACGCACCTTCGAGATGGACGTAGACACAACCTGCTCGCTCAAAGCGATAGGCCCCTCTAAGGCGCGCGTCCCTTTGTGGCGCTCTCGCCTTCTTCGCGTCCGCAGCTGGCGTGGAGGAGCAAATCGCCAAGCCCAGCGCCAACAAGACCGCCGCTCCCGGAACGGCAAGAGCCATTTGCATTCTTTTGAGTCTCATCGAATGACCTCTTCATGAATTCGTAGCGGGCCGGATCAGCATTGGTGCAAGACGTGCTCTGCCGCAGTGTAACCGCTTTGCACCGCCCCTTCAATGGTGGCCGGCAGGCCCGTGGCCGTCCAGTCGCCCGCCAGAAACAGTCCGCGAATCGGGCTCTTCGCCGCGGGCCGGACAGCGTCTACCCCGACTGCCGGGGAAAATGTGGCAAAGCGTTCTTTAATGACCAGGGAGTGAATGACCTTGGAGTCGCGAGCAGCCGGGAAGAGTCGCGCCAGGTCGCTGAGAGCTATCTGGAGCAATTCCTCTTTGGACCGGCCAATATGTTCGTGCGCGCCGCTTAGGACTAGTGAATAATGATGCCTGCCGCTCCCCAAAATTCTTCCGCGATTGAAGATCCACTGAACGGTCGTACCGCGCAGCCCCGCGAAGTCCAACTCCGTAATGGCGCGATCCATCCATATGCTGATGGAAATGATGGGTGCGGGCCGCAGCGAAAGAATATTCATGAAATATTGCGCTGCGCGGAGGAGTTCCGCGGGGAGCATGCGAACGAATTCGTGCCAAGGCACGGCGCTGATGATCGTCCCGGCCTGAGACGAACTCCCGTCTGCAAATCGCACACCTTCACAGCTCCCGTCGCGCACCATCAAGCTTTCGACTCGGCCACCCAACACGGTCTCTCCATCGCGGGCCTTGATGTATGACCGCGCAGCATCGGTGTAGCAGTCACCCAAACCCACGCGCGGCAGGGCCAGGCACGAGTCCGATGCGGAGGTAAAAAGAGCAAGTTTGAGAACGCGTGCGAAGACTGCCGCCGAGGCGCGCCGCGGATTCTCATTCAGCGCGGCAATCGAGATCAGGTCCCAGAACCCGCGCTTGACCCTCTCCGATTGCCCGAGCTTCGTGAGCCATTCCTCGACCGTCAAATCTGTACACTCATAGCCTTGCCTGACGGCGCGGCCCAGGCGGGATATCTCCAGCTTCTCGCTCCAGCTAAATGCGTCGGAGCGGAGAACTCCGGCCAGCAGGTGCCACGGCGACGCAAGAGGCGGACATTCGAGCGTGCTCAATGTACCGGGCGGTTCGACAAAATGTATCCGGAGGCTGGGTTGGAGCGCAATCCGGTCGCGGGTTCCAATTTCAGTGAGGAATCGGAGAGTCGAGTGGTAACTACCCATCAGAAGGTGTTGCCCGTTATCGACGATGTCCCCCGTGGGCGCGTGAAGGAAAGAACGCGCGCGGCCGCCCAGGTGTGGCGACTGTTCGAGCACCCGCACTCGCCGCCCCGCCCCGGCCAGCGCCACCCCCGCGGAAAGCCCTGCAAGGCCTCCGCCAATAATCAGAACTTCGTTCAATGCGGAAACCATTCAAGCCCCAAATAGACCGAAAGCGCCGTCCAGAGCTTCAAGGGTCGTGAGACTCGCACGCGCTCTCCAAAAACGTTGTAGCGGCGTGCACGGATGCGGCCGAGCAACCGCCAGTAAATCGCGCCCATGATTTCCGCCGCGAGCATCGACCGGCGGTCTTCGGGCGCGATCGCCTTCCGTGCGCGGCTGAAGAATTCCTGCGCGCGGTCGCCCTCACACTGCATCAGCTCAATGAATGGATCGCCGTAGCGCCCTTGGAGAATCTCCCCCGGCCGAAGGTCAAAGCGGTCGAGATCCGCTTTGGGCAGATATATGCGCCCTCGCTGGCCGTCGCTCTCGATGTCCCGCATGATGTTGACCAATTGCAGCGCCTTGCCCAGATTCACGGCGTATTCGCGCGCGCTGGGGTTGCGGTAGCCGAATATCTCGATCGAAATCAGTCCGATGGTCGACGCCACTCGGTAGCAATAAAGCTCCAGGTCCTCAAAAGTGTCGTAGCGCCTGCCCGCAAGGTCCATTTCCAGCCCGAGAATTAAGTCTTCAAACGGCTGGCGAGGAATTTTGAACCGGGCGACACTTTCAGCGAGCGCTTGCACCTCCGGCGTCGACCCTTGCCCTCGGAAGCAATCGTCGAGCGCCGCGCGGTAATCGGCGATCGCCCTTGCCGCCTCCTCTACCGGCAGATTTTCGTCGGTGATATCGTCACCGCGCCGCGCAAAGTGATAAACCGCCTCGATGGCGCGGCGTTTTTCAGGAGTCAGGAAAAGAAAGGAATAGTAAAAGTTTGTCGCGCGCGCGTTCGTCAAGTGGCGATTTCGTGAGCGGATACCCATTCTTTCGATGCAACTCCTAGCAGGTTGATGAAAAACCCTTTTTCGTGCTGACTAGGGATATAGCCTATGCTGAAAACAAGAAACTTACGATTGTTAAAGTACGGCAAAACAAGCGTTTTTTCGACTTTTTCATCAACCTGCTAGATTACTTTTCGCGCTCTCAGAAATAGTCGAAGGAAGTCTCTCTTGCCAAGCGTCGGTCGACGGTGGAATACGTCGTAATCCGATTCCTCGATCTTCTTGAGGATCGTCGTCCCACCCAGCCACGTCAACCGCAACTGGCGGCGCAATTCGGGAAAGACCAGTTCGGTCAGCGGTTTTCCCTTTTGAAAGAGCTGCCACGTCCGCTCGATTTCAAAGGCCATGAGCGCGCGCCAGCGTTCGTCGGTGCGGCGCGCGGCAAGGTCGTCGAGAGAGTAGCGGAACCGCGCCATATCGTCGAGCGGCAAATAGATCCGGTCGCGCGAGAGATCGATCTCGACATCCTGCCAGAAATTCGCGAGCTGCAGCGCCGTGCAAATCTGGTCGGAGAGTTCAAACAAACGGGCGTCGCGATGACCGAAAAGCTCGAGCACCAGCCGGCCGACGGGGTTTGCCGAGCAGGTGCAATAGGCGAGAAGCGAGGCAAAATCCTTGTGGCGGTTTACCGTCACGTCCTGCTCGAAAGCGCGCAGCAGAGTCCGAAAATGGATTTCCGAAAGCTGCCAACGCTCGGCCGAGTCGCGGAGGGCGATAAATACCGGATGGTCCACCTTGCCCACATAACAGTCCGTTAATTTCTTCCGCCATTCGGCAAGCTGATCGAGACGTCCATCGACCCCCGGCTCGTCCGCGATGTCGTCGGCGTAGCGGGCAAAAGCGTAGATTGCCGCCAGCGCGTCGCGCTTTTCACGTGGGACGAGCAGCGACGCCGTCGGAAAATTCTCGTAGTGCCGACGCGCGAGCTTGCGGCACTCGGCATACGCAGCGCGGATTGTGGCGGATGGCGCCTGCATCCCAGTCTCGAAGGTGCCTCGCCATTATAGGGCTGAAACCAAAGTAAGGGAGCCCCGCGGGATTCTGAACTTGCCGTGCCCATACCACAAGGGGTCAGCGCTCCCTCTTGCTCCGTTGCGCGCTTGACTTGACGGTGCGACTCAGGTAAGGTTCGCGCTGTTTTGATTCCAATATCCCGTTTCCTTTCTAGGCAGGCGCGCGAAAAACGAAATCACGAGAATTCACCCCGCACGGAGAACGGCCGCGGCGCTGTTACTCGCCACGATGGGCACGGCCCTGCTCCCTCCAAACGTGCTCGCGCGAGGTGAGGAAATGGTGGGTGTCGCTATTCTCGGCGCGATGGTGCTTTTCTTCCTCGCCTTCTTCGAGGCCATTTACGTGTACTTCGGCCTGGCTTTTTCGACGATCGCCCGAAAAACCCACACGCCCAAAGCCTGGTACGCCTGGGTCCCCATCCTCAACATGGTACTGCTGCTGAACGTCGCGCAAAAGCCCGTCTGGTGGCTCCTGCTCTTTTTTGTCCCATTTATCAACATCGTAATCCTCGTGCTCACGTGGATGGGCGTCGCCAAGGCGCGCGGAAGGCCCGACTGGTGGAGCCTCTTAATTCTCGCCCCCATCGCCAATTTCATCCTGCCCGGCATCCTTGCCTGGAGCGATTAACGCCCGCCTGACTCCGCCGCGCGGCCCGCGGTGTTCTAGCCTTGTCTCCAGCGAAATTGCGAATTAGACTATTCTATTATGCGCGAACGCCGCAAAGCCCCACGTTAT
>JACQNR010000261.1 GCA_016202975.1 Acidobacteriota bacterium | reverse complement strand
GCCTGTTGCCGTCTGCTTGCTTCCTCCTACCTTCCTCGATTATCGTCTCGACGCACGCCTTCGACCCCTTCCCCCCTCTCCCCAGGGGGGATACGATGTACCAAGGCTTCCCTACGGTCCCGACAACCCGGTAAAGGGGGTGGCACTATTTGGTAATTGTGGGTCGCTTTGGCCTGTTTATGACCCTGCCCGCATTTTCCGCGTACACGTCCAACAACAGAAAACACCTCAATGAATTCGTCTCAGAAGGATAATCCGCTACCCAACCGTGAAGAATTGCATGCCTGTTTAGCGTCGAAGGTGGTGGTTTCGGTCCGCCCCAATATTTTCCGTACACACTACCCTTGATTGCCACTTCGAACATCTTGCTCCACCTGGCGCGCTGAAGTGACTCCCGCAGCATACGGAGGGATCGACCAAAATCCACGATGGTTTGGATGCCTTCTAAAACGTCATTGCTAGGCATACGTATCTTCGGGCCAGTCGGCCCCCACGACCAAAGATGCAGGGGCCCAAGAAGTCTTGTGTCTTACAAAACAGATCGGTCCGCTAAACGCCGATGATATCGACGAGTTCTTTCACCGCAGCGGCGGATTTCTGCAGCGCCGCCTTCTCTTCGTCAGTCAGCCTGATTTCGATGATTTCCTCCACGCCCTTCGCGCCGAGCTTGACGGGAACTCCCACAAACAACCCTTTGATGCCGTACTCTCCTTCAAGGTAAGCTGCGCAGGGTAGAATCCGTTTGCGGTCGTTAAAGATGGCATCCACCATCTCCGCCACGGCCGCCGAAGGGGCATAGAACGCGCTTCCCGTCTTGAGCAGGTTGACGATTTCCCCGCCCCCCTTGGCCGTGCGCGCGATGATTTTGTCGAGCTGTTCCTTGGGCATCAGCTGTGAGATCGGAATCCCCGCCACCGTCGTGTAGCTCGGCACGGGCACCATGGTATCGCCGTGGCCGCCGAGCACCAGTCCCTGAATGTCGAGCACGGAGACATTCAGAGCTTCGGCAATAAATGTGCGGTATCGCGCGGTGTCGAGAATCCCCGCCATCCCCATCACGCGATTCTTGGGGAAGCCACTCACCTTGTACGCCGTCTGTGCCATGGCGTCGAGAGGGTTGGTTACCACAATGAGGAAACAACTCGGTGAGTGCTTCGCGACCTGCTCCGTCGTGGCCTTGACCACATCGTAATTGGCCTTGAGCAAGTCATCGCGGCTCATCCCTGGCTTGCGCGGAAAGCCCGCCGTAATGACCACCAGATCGGAATTTGCCGTGTCGGCGTAGTCGTTAGTGCCTTTGATTCTGACGTCGTAGCCTTCGATGGGACCAGACTCGAGCAGGTCCAGCCCTTTGCCTTGCGGGATGCCTTCAAGAATATCTATGAGAACGATGTCCCCCAATTGCTTGTCCGCGAGCCGATGAGCTAAAGTTGCGCCCACATTCCCTGATCCTACAACCGTGATTTTTTTTCGCATGAGACCCCTCCTCATTCATCACTAATGCTTGAGCTGTAAGTGAGCAAAGAAACTACACCCCGGCGCAGGCGACCCCCATCTGATCGGGGTCGTCCTGCTGCCTAGGGAGCCATTCATTGAGAGTGGGGCGACCGCATAATTCCGCCCCCATTAAAGCAACTCCTGAGGTCCTTCGCTCTGCTTTGCATCCGTCGAAGACGGATGCAGGCTTCGCTCAGGATGACACGCTTACAGGACTGCGCTCACGCCGCGGCGGCTTTCACCTTGTCCATATTCTCGATGATGGCGCTGCCGAAGGCCGTCGAGCCGAGTTTCTGGACGTCCTTGATGCCTTCCATCTTCATCAATCGCTCCAGGTCGTAGGTCACACGATGTTGAGCGATCGTTTCCGCCAGCGCGCTTTCGATCAGGTCAGCCACTTCCTGCCAGCCCATGAACTCGAACATCAGCACGCCGGAGCGAATGACCGCGCCAGGATTGATGACGTCCTTGTCGGCATACTTGGGCGCCGTGCCATGAGTGGCCTCAAAGACTCCGAAGCCGTCACCGATATTGGCGCCGGGCGCCACGCCCAGTCCGCCTATCTGTGCCGCGCAGGCGTCGGAGAGATAGTCGCCGTTCAGATTCGGCGTGCAGACGATCTCGTATTCGTCTGCACGGGTGAGAATCTGTTGCAGCATGGAATCGGCGATGCGGTCGTTCACCATGATTTTCTGCTTCCACTTGCCGTTGCCGTGGGTGGCGTAAATGGAATCGAGGCATTCCTTCACTTCCTTGCAGACCGCCTGCCGGAAGGCCTCCGGGGCCATTTCCAGGCCGGGCTCGACCATCGCAGCGTTGGCTTCGATGGAGAGGTTCGGATTCTTGTCCTTGTTGTCGATTGCCCAGCTTTCGCGCTCGGTGACGATCTGGCTGCGGAATTCCTCTTTGGCGAGCGCATAGCCCCAATCGCGGAAAGCGCCTTCCGTAAACTTCATAATGTTGCCCTTGTGGACCAGCGTCGCGGTCTTCCGCCCGCGATCGAGGGCATAGCGAAGGGCGCGGCGCACCAGTTGCCGCGTGGCTGTGATGGAAATCGGCTTGATGCCCACTCCGGCGTCGGGCCGGATCTGCTTCTTGGCACCTTCATCCCGAAGGAGTTTATTGACGAACTCGATGACGCTTTTCGCCTGGGGAGTCCCCTCTTGCCACTCCATGCCGGCGTATACGTCTTCCGTGTTCTCGCGGAAGATCACGATGTTCATTCGCTCAGGATGCTTGACCGGCGAAGGAACGCCCGGGATGTACTTCACGGGCCGCCAGCAGGCATAGAGGTTCAGGAGTTGGCGCAGCGCCACGTTCAGGCTGCGGATGCCGCCTCCCACCGGTGTCGTTAGTGGCCCCTTGATGGCGATGCGGTACTGCGTGATGGCGTCGAGCGTCCCTTGCGGAAGCCACTCACTGAATTGCTTGTATGCCTTCTCGCCTGCGAAAACTTCATACCAGACCACCCGTTTCCTGCCTTGAAACACTTTTTGAACGGCCGCATCGAAGACCCGGACTGAGGCCTTCCAAATGTCCCTGCCGGTACCGTCGCCTTCGATGAAAGGAATAACCGGCGTATCGGGAATGACAAATTTCCCGCTTACGTAATCAATTGCCTTGCCCTCCGGGGGCACCGTCAAACCATTGAATGAAGCCATGTGTGAAATAACCCTCCATTTGAAAGATCTTGGTCATATACAGCAATTTGGTCGCCATAACGAGCGGTGCAACAGCAGTTTTCAGCTTTGCTTGAGCAAACTCCGCAGGACGGTAGGCAGGATTCCCCCGTTCCGGTAGTAGTTCACGTCCACCTGAGAATCGAGCCGGGCGATGGCGCGAAACGCCGTCTGGGTGCCATCGGGGCGGCTGGCCGTGACGCTGACCTCGGCCCTCGGCTCGATCCGATCGCTGAGTCCGGCAAGGTCGAAAATTTCCTGGCCAGAGAGCCCAAGCGACGCCGCGCTCTCGCCCGCGCGGAATTGCAGGGGCAGAACACCCATACCTACCAGGTTCGCGCGGTGAATGCGCTCGTAGCTTTCGGCGATGACGGCACGCACGCCCAGCAGCAGCGTTCCCTTGGCAGCCCAGTCGCGCGAGGAGCCTGAGCCGTACTCCTTTCCCGCCAGAATGATGAGCGGAACGCTCTCGGCGCGATAGCGGATCGCAGCATCGTAAAAGGACATCTTTTCACCGTCCGGGAGGTGCACGGTAACCGCGCCCTCCGTTCCGGGGACAAGCAAGTTCTTCAGCCGGATGTTGGCGAAGGTTCCACGCACCATCACGCGGTCGTTGCCACGGCGTGAGCCGTAGGAATTGAAATCTTTCTTCGAGATGCCGCGCTCGAGCAGGTATTGTCCAGCGGGACTTTTTTCCGCAATATCGCCGGCGGGCGAAATGTGGTCGGTGGTAATCGAGTCACCGAGCAGCGCCAGCACGCGCGCGCCGCGGATCTCCGAAACCTTTGGCGTTTCCAGACTCAGTTCGGTAAAAAAGGGCGGTTCCTGGATGTATGTCGATTCATCGCGCCAATCGTAGAGAGCACCCCCCGACACCGGAATGGCATTCCACTGCGGGTTGCCGTCCCAAACGTTTCCATAACTCTGACGAAACATTTCCGGCCGCACGGCGCGTCCCAAAGTGTCCGCGATCTCTTTCTGCGACGGCCAGACATCGCACAAGAAAACCGGCTTCCCCTCCGCGTTCTTGCCCAGCGGGTCCTTCGTCAGGTCAATATCCACGGTTCCCGCCAGCGCGTATGCCACAACCAGCGGCGGCGAGGCGAGGTAATTTGCGCGCACGTGAGGATGCACGCGGCCTTCAAAGTTACGATTGCCGGAGAGCACCGCAGCGGCAACCAGTTTCCCTTCCGTCACGCCCTTCGCCACGTTTTCCGGCAGCGGCCCGCTGTTGCCAATGCACGTCGTGCAGCCGTAACCCACCAGGTTAAAGCGCTGCGCGGCAAGGTCCTCGAGGAGGCCGGAGGCCTCCAGATATTCCGTCACCACTTTCGAGCCGGGCGCAAGGCTGGTCTTAACGTAAGGCTGTGTCTGGATTCCTTGCTCGCGCGCCTTCTTTGCGACCAGTCCTGCCGCGAGCATTACTGACGGGTTCGAGGTGTTCGTGCAGGAAGTGATGGCCGCGATCACGACCGCGCCGTGCCCGATCTGGGCTTTCGACCCGTTGAAACTAACATTCGCCGTGCGCCTGAGATCTTCTGGCGCAAGCCCAAAGCCTCGCTCTTTCACGGGCGCCGAGAGAGCCTTGCGAAACGACGTCTTCATCGCCGCCAGCGGCACGCGATCCTGCGGCCGCTTGGGGCCGGCGAGGCTTGGCTCGACGGTCGAAAGGTCGAGTTCGAGCGTATCGGTAAACTCCGGGGCCGAAGTCCCGGCCGTGCGGAAAATTCCCTGCTCCTTCGCGTAGCGCTCGACGCGGTCCACTTCTTCCTCGCTGCGGCCGGTCTGGCGGAGGTAGCAAAGTGTTTCGTCGTCCACGGGAAAGAAGCCCATCGTCGCGCCATACTCGGGCGCCATGTTGGCCACGGTGGCACGGTCGGCAAGCATCATTTCGCCCAAACCCTCGCCGAAGAACTCCACGAACTTGTCAACCACGCCCTTCTTGCGTAGCATCTCGGTGACGGTGAGCACGAGGTCGGTCGCTGTGACTCCTTCGCGGAGCTTACCCTTCAGCTGGAACCCGACGACCTGCGGCGTTACAAAATAATTCGGCTGCCCGAGCATCGCGGCTTCGGCTTCGATTCCTCCCACGCCCCAACCCAGCACGCCCAGACCGTTGATCATCGTCGTGTGGGAGTCAGTGCCAACCAGCGTGTCAGGCATCAGCACCGTTTCACCATATTCCTCCTGCGCCAGCACCACCTTGGCAAGGTATTCCAGGTTGACCTGGTGGACGATGCCGGTGGCGGGCGGCACGACACGGAAATTGCGGAAGGCTTTCTGACCCCAGCGCAGGAATTCATAGCGCTCGCGGTTGCGCGCGAATTCAATCTCGGCATTGCGGGCGAGCGATTCCGGCGTGCCGAAGAAATCCACCTGCACGGAGTGGTCGATCACAAGATCGACCGGCACGAGGGGATTGATCTTCCCCGGGTCCCCCCCCAGACGCTTCATCGCGGAGCGCATGGCGGCGAGGTCCACGACGGCGGGGACGCCGGTAAAATCCTGCAGGATGACTCGTGCGGGTTTGAATGGAACTTCCCGGGCCGCGGGCGACTTGGCGTTCCAAGCTGCGAGCGACGTGACGTCCTCTTCCTTTACCAAAAAGTGATCGACGTTGCGGAGCACGGCTTCCAGCAGGACCTTGATGGAAAACGGCAGGCGGGAGAGGTTGGTGAGACCGGACTTCTCCAGCTGGTCGAGGCGGTAAATCGTCGCGCGTCCATCCGCAGTTTCCAGCGCGGCTCGCGCCCCGAAAGCGTCCCCTGACGTCTTTGCTGACACGATGACCCCTTCTCAGTCCCCATCAAAACAATTTTACCAAACTTACAAAGATACCACTCGCAAGGGATGCTTGTCCAAGAGTTTGACTCGATGTGGAACAGCCTTGGTACATCGTATCCCCCCTGTGGGGTTGAAGTGTTTGAGTGAGAGGAGGAGGAGAGAGATGGCTGCCTTGGTGGGGGGGGACCAAGGCAGCGGGCAGCGGG
>JACQNR010000236.1 GCA_016202975.1 Acidobacteriota bacterium | reverse complement strand
GAATGGCAAGTGTGCTAGCCTAGATTGCTGCAGCCGGCGGCAGCTCGCAGGAGTGCCGCATAAACACAAAAACTCGAGGAACGAAGCCAGAATGTTATTGAAAACAAAGGGTCGGGCATTTTACGCCGACAGCACATAGTGCATGGTCGCCGCGTCAGTTATCCGCCCAGTCGGTTGACGCCGTCGAAGGCGGCGGTTTTGTAGCACTCGGCGAGGGTAGGATAGTTGAAAACGTTGTTGATGAAATAATCGACTTTGCCGCCGAAGGCGAGCACGGCCTGGCCGATGTGAATCAATTCACTGGCGTTTTCGCCGATGATGTGGACGCCCAGCAGCTCGCGCGTCTCGGAGTGGAAGATCAGTTTAAGCATTCCGGTGGTGTCCCCGATAATCTGGCCGCGCGCGATTTCGCGATAGTTGGCCTTCCCGACCTCGTAAGGAACGTTCTGCTTGGTCAGTTCCTCCTCGTTGCGTCCCACGTAGGAGATTTCCGGGATGGTGAAGATGCCGTAAGGAAAGAGCGACGGCGCGCTCTCGGCCTTGACGCCGAAGGCGTGGCAAGCGGCCAGGCGGCCCTGTTCCATCGAGGTGGAGGCGAGGCTGGGGAAGCCGATCACGTCGCCCGTGGCGTAGATGTGCGGCACGTCGGTCTGGTAGTGCTCGTTCACCTTGATGCGGCCGCGCTCGTCGGTCTTGAGGCCCGCGGCCTCCATGTTCAGGCTCTGGGTCGCGCCGGTACGCCCGATGCTGTAGAGCGCCTTCTCGGCTACGATCTGCTTGCCGCTCGCGAGGTGAATCTTGGCGTGCGGCCCCGTGTTGTTCTCGACGCGCTCGACGCCGCTGACCGTTTCGCCCAGCCAGAGCGTCATGCGATGCTCGCGAAGATGGTAGGTCAGGGCTTCGATGACCTCGGAATCAACGAAGGAGAGGAGCCGCTGCTGGAGGTCGACGAGCGTAACGCGAACGCCGAGCGCCGCGAAAATGCTGGCGTACTCGATGCCAATGACGCCGCCTCCGATGACGGCGAGCGTCCGCGGCAGTTTGTGGAGGCTCAGGATGTCGTCGCTCAGGAAAATAGTCTCGCTGTCGAAGGGGATCGCCGGGTCGCGCGTTGCCACGGTGCCGGTGGCGATGACGATGTACGCCGAGGTCACGGTCCGCTCACCCGTCTCCACCAGCGGCTTGAGCCGCACCGTGTGGGAGTCCACGAAGGCCGCCTCGGCATTGATGATTTGAACGTGATTGCGGCTCAACTGGTGGCGCGTCACGTCGAGTTCGTGGGTAATGACGTGGTCGGTGCGGTAAAGCAGGTCCTGCATGGTGATGTCCGTCTTGACCGTGTACGCCTCTCCGTAGAAAGCTCGCTGGCGGTAGCCGGAAAGATAGAGAACCGCTTCGCGCAATGTCTTGCTGGGGATGGTCCCACTGTTGATGCAAATCCCGCCCACCACCGCTTTGCGCTCCACGATGGCGACGCGCTTGCCGATTTTGGCGGCCTGGATGGCCGCGCGCTGCCCGGCGGGGCCGGATCCGATTACCAACAAGTCAAATTCATAGACGGGCATGGCTTATCCTTTGCTGAAATTGCCGGGAAGGTGCACCAGTGTAACAGACCAGCAGCGAGGAGCAAGTGGGGAGATGGCGGGAGCGGAGTGGCGCCGGGGGAAGTCCACGGCTAGCCATTCAGGTCCTTCATCGCCCATTCGGGATAACGATCGCCTGCGGCGACGCCCTTAGGCGCAATTTCGTTGATGCGGGTAAGTTCCTCGGGTGTAAAGGTGATGTCGAGGGCGGCGAGATTCTCTTCCAAGTGCGCGCGGCGGGTGGTTCCGGGGATGGGCAACATATCTTCGCCCTGGGCGAGCACCCAGGCCAGCGCGATTTGGGACGGCGTGCAACCTTTCGTTGCTGCAAGTTCCTGGACGTGGCGAACAAGGTCGAGATTCTTTGCAAAATTTTCGCCCACAAAGCGCGGCATGTTGCGCCGCCAGTCGCTCGGGTCGAGGTCGTCGAGGCTCTGTATCTTTCCGCTGAGGAATCCGCGCCCGAGCGGACTGTAAGGGACGAAACTGATGCCGAGCTCGCGGCACGTCGTGATGATTTCGTCCTCCGGCTCGCGGCTCCAAAGCGAATATTCCGTTTGCAGCGCGCTGATAAGCCACGTTTTGTGCGCGCGGCGGATGGTGGCCGGCGCTGCCTCCGACAGGCCGATGCTGCGGACCTTCCCTTCTTCGGCCAGTCGCAACATCGCGCCCACGGTTTCTTCGATAGGCACGCTGCGGTCGACGCGGCCCAGGCAGTAGAGGTCGATGACTTCGCTCTCAAGTCTCTTCAGGCTTGCTTCGCACGCTCGCCGCACATACTCGGGCCGGCCGTTGACGCCCACAACACGTCCGTCGGACTCGCGCACGCTTCCGAACTTGGTGGCAAGCACCACGCCGTCGCGGAGTCCCTGGAGCGCCTTCCCGACCAGCACTTCGTTGCGGCCGGCGCCGTAAATATCGGCGGTGTCCAGGAAGTTGATGCCCAGATCGAGGGCACGATGGATCACGCTGATGGACTCCTGGTCATCCGCAGGGCCATAGATACCCGACATCCCCATGCAGCCGAGACCGATGGCCGAGACCTTCAGCGCGCTGTGTCCAAGATTTCTGACCTTCATATTGTTCCCCATGACCGGGTGAGCGAGGATAGCACTCGCAGGGCCGTCGCCTCAAGCGCGTGGCAGCCAAGCGGTTTGACTCGCGTGGTCGAACCCGCAAAGCCTGCCCCGGAAGGTGCTCAGTCCTGAAATGTTTTCGAAAGCACGCACCGCGGGTCGCAGTTGCACTGCTCCCAGAAAGTGCTAGCATACAGACAGCGAAAGGAGGGCCCCATGAATGTTCTGGCACAGGTCGTCCTCACTCTCGTCGCCGCTACAGGCTTGGTCCTTTTTCTGCTCGCCGCTATCAAGGGCATCCGCACGTATTTCAAGTATCGCGGGAAGCGGCTTATCGTCTGTCCTGAAAACCGTTTGCCGGCAGCCGTGGAAGTGGACGCGTTACGCGCCGGATACGCTGACGCGAAGGACTCCCCCCATCTCCAACTGCACACGTGCTCGCGCTGGCCGGAGATGCGGGCTTGCGGGCAGGAATGTCTGAGCCAGATCGAGCATTCACCGGAAGACTGCCTGGTGAGGACGATCGTCACGCGCTGGTACGCGGGGAAAGTCTGCGCCGTCTGTGGAAAGGCGATCCATGAGGTGGATTGGCTGGGTCACAAACCCGCATTGCTCGATCCGGAGGGCAAGACCGTCTACTGGGACAACATTCAGACGGAAAAACTGCCGGAGGTCTTCTCCACTCACGCTCCCGTCTGCTGGGATTGCCACATCGCCGCCACGCTGCTTCGAGAGCACCCCGATCTGGTCACCTACCGCCCCTGGCCCCCTCGGACATGAGGGCGGCATAGGCGACCCGTAACACAATCTGGGTTTGAGGGGGGTAGGATTGGATGTTCGCTTCAGACGTGGCGGAGCAAGCCATCGCCTTGCAGGTAGGCGACACCGACGCGAGTGATATTATCGGACTCTTTGTGCATCACGTGGGCAACACGCGCCGGGACAAAGATGTTCGCGCCGCCCGCGGCAAATGGCACGGCCACTTCAATCGGCGAGCCTGACACGTAAGACTTGTTGCTCCGGAAGCACAGCCCGCCGCGCGACATATTTTCCGTCATCACGACCTCATCCGCAAAACCCGGCTGGCGAATGCACGCGAGGAGGCGAGTATTCACGCGGGTGTTGCGCCGCTTTCCCGTGGTGGATGGCTGCGGCGTCAGGG
>JACQNR010000234.1 GCA_016202975.1 Acidobacteriota bacterium | reverse complement strand
GGGAGTCTGTGTGATAACTAGGTTTTCCACTGGGTGCCATTATTTGTCTAGGGTCTTAACTACTGTAGAATCAGAGAAACATAGTTTCGCGAACCCTGTGGGAATCGCAGTTTCTCGAGTTATCACCCAGACTCCCGGAGGGAGAGGATTGCGCTAAAGCAGGACCCTCTATTGAGGGAATTGTTTTTCCTGCCTCTGCGCCTTGGCGCGGGTCTTCCCTGCGCATCCGCCTTCATAGCTAGTCTAACATATCTAGCCTCGAAATAACAGAGGCGGGCCGAAGCTCGTGGCGGCACCCCCGGCCCGGGCAGGGCTCAGAAGTGGAACGCCAGCCGGCCCAGGACGGTGCGGCGCGGAGCGAACTGGATGGGCGTGGTCTCGCTCTCCTTGCTGATCCGGTAGACGCTGTTCGAAACATTCAGGGCGTCGAACTCGAGCGCCAGCCGCCGGGGCTCGCTCTTCCAGAGATCGAGTCCGGCGGAGAGGTCCACGGTCAGGTGCTGCGGAAGGGTTGCGAACCGGAGGCCCCCGTCCGGGGCTTCTTCCTCAACCGGAGTCCCGCTCCCATAGCGCAGGTTGAGTGCGGTCCGCACATCCCTCCACTTACGGCGATAGAAAAGGCTCGCGGTCCCGGTGTGCGTCTGGTCGAACGCCGGGCGGATTATCTGGTTGGGGTGGAGATCCTCCGATGGAAAACCTCCGCTGACGGGGCCGAAGAAATTGACCCACGCCGCCGCATACTGGATCCGTCCGCTGAAGCCCGCCGTCTCCAGGTCGCGAAGGTTGAGGGCGACCTCCACGCCCTCGGCATTCGCGCGGGCGAAGTTGGTGGGCATGAAAAGCCGCGTGTTCGAGATTTCACTGTTCTCGAAACTGTTCCGGCCGCGATGGCGGTATGCGTTGGCCTCAAGAAGGATTTTGCGGTGAAGTTCCTGCTTCCACCCCGCTTCGAAATAATTTTGCGTGTAGGGTTTCGTGATGCCGGGAGCGGCGCCATCGAGCTTGATGGTGCGGCCAAGCTCTCCCGCCAGGATGAGGTACTCGACGGGCGGCGGTGTAAAGAAGCGGTTGTAATTGAAGTGGAAGTGTGTGCGGGTACCGGGGAAGTAATAGGCAAGCCCCACGCGCGGGCTTACTTCCTGATACGTGCCGACGAGGGTGATCTGGTCAAAGCGCGCGCCCAGATCGACCGTGAGGTTGCGGAAGGGGGAGAAGTGGTCTTGGAGATAGACCCCGACCAGCCCGCCATGGTTCCGACCACGAAAGTCGAACGCTTCCAGTTCGCCGTGTCCGTGCGCGTCAGCTTCCGCTGCTCCCCCCGCGCCGCCTTCCTCGTGCTCATCGCGCGGATCAAACGTGAAAGACTCCAGCAGCCGCATCCAGGCGGCGTCCGCTCCGGTCTTGATGGTGTGCCCGCCGAATGCGAAGGAGAAATCGCTTTTGAACCCCGTGGTTAGCGGGCTGCGCGAGCCTTTGCCAAAAGGCGTGACTGCGTCGCTGGTGGGCACCAGCCGGTCCGACCCGACGCGTTGATAGACAGATAGCGTGGACAAACTGCGCGGCGAGAAGATTCGCTGCCAGGTGAGGATGGCTGTTTGGGAGGCAAGGCGGCGTGTTGCATCGCGCCCCAGTGCGGCTTCTTCCGTGGTGTTCGGCAACTGGAAACGCGAGCCCGAACCCATCACCAGAATCTTCCAGAAGTCTTTGTCGCTTTGGTAGTCGATCTGGGCGAGCGAGAAGAGGCCATAACCCAGGTCGTGAATCTCGTGCGCCTCGGGCGGATTGAGGAACCGGCCCGATTCCGCTCCGGAAGCGAAGAGGTAATAACCCCATCGCCCGGCGCTGCCGCCGTATTCGAGCGCGGCGTCGCGATTCAGGACCGTTCCGACGCCGAGGCTGGCCGATCCGTGTCCGCTCATCGTCCGACCGGAGCGCGTCGCGATGTCGAGCACCCCGCCGAAGCGGTTGCCATACTCGGCGGGGAATCCGCCGGTGAGAATGCTGACGAATTCGATCACCTCTGGGCTCATGGGCGGCGAGAATTGTTCGTGCGGGTTGTCGAGGAAAGAGACGCCGTTGATGAATTGGTGCAACGACATTTCGTTGCCGCGCACGTGGACAAAATTGTCGTGGCTCAGGACGGCGCCGGGGGCCTCCTGCTGAACCAGCGTTTGAAGGCTGTGCGTCATGGGAGCCGGAAGTTCAGCCAGCTCCGCTCGCGAGAGCGAACGAAGGCTCCCGGTCTCGCCCGTGTCCACCCCGGAGGCCGTGGCACGGACTTCCACCTGGGTCGCACCCGTGAGGCGAGGGGTCATCTCAATCGTCAGAATCAAAGGCTGGCGCGGGCGGAGGGCGAGGTGGTAGACGATCGCGGCATGCCCGCCGGCCTCGACACGTAACTGGTAATCACCGGGCTCGACCGCCGGAAAGCGAAACTCGCCAGAAGGGCCGGTCCGCGCCGACTGGATTTCGGCGCCGGTGGGCCTGGCGAGCGAAATGCCTGCCCCTTCGATGGCGGTGTCCGATGCGGATTCGACCACACGTCCCTCGATAGAACTCTGACCGAACGCTGCGTTGAGAAAAAACCCGGTGCACAAGGCAAGAAGCAAGCCGGTGTGCTTGAGCCAACACCGTCGTAACATGAAATGCCTCCCGCGCCGGCACTCCAGAGAAAAGGAGCGGCATCATTTCCGTCAGGACATCGACGAAATGTTGCGGCGCGAATAAACGAATTGGGTCCTTAAGGAATTACACCTTTTGGCGAGGAGGGGGTGTCAGTGGCTGGGGTTGACTCAAATCATCGCGGGTCGCGAGCGGCGCTGCTTCGAACGGCTGAGCAGTAGGCCGGGGCAGGGCGAAAGCCTCAGCTACCAGAAACAGGGATTGAGTATTCGGTGACAAAGCCGGCAGGTCAGCCGATTTCACTCCACAACGGCCGCCGTTGGCGAAGGCGCACATCGGCCCATGAGCCGAGCTGTGGTCGTGCCCGGAACAATGGCACGCGGCGGGCTCGCATTCACACGACTGGACGGGCGCGTCGAGGGTCAAACCTGACAGTGCAGGTGAGAGCACCACCGCCACCACGAGGATGGTCAAACCCTTGCGCATCGAGAGATTTGTTTGGTTCTTTCCCTGAGTGCAAAAACAAATTCTACATCTCAGTCCCAGCGATAGCAACCCCATCCGAAGGTCGGGATTGGAAAGGTACATCGTATCCCCCCTGTGGAGCCGGTAGCGCGGACCTGATCTTCAGGTCCGCGGTTCGTATCGCCAAAAGCCGCAGACCTATAACGCGGGTCTGCGCTACGGTGAGATTTATCCCAGCCATAAACGAAATTTGGCCAAACTATTCTTATCCCTCGCAGAAAATCTATTTGTTTGACGCTCTGCATTCGTGGCCCCTATCGTGGAAGTTGAGTCGCGGGGCCGACTTCAAATCAAGAAATTATCCAGACGTGAAATGCTTCTGGAAGGGAGATACAAAGAAATGAGAGATATACGTGCATTCGTGTTAGCGGTTACGACCTTGGGGATCTTCTTCTTGGGAACAAGCCGGCTTCGGGCCCAGGGTGCCACCAGCCCCGGCGCGGAGGAGGAAATCACGCGCAAGCTGCAGGACCTTCAAACCCAGATCGACACTCTGAAGGCGGAACTGGCCGAGGCCAAGAAGAAAGGGTCGGAGACGACCACGCCTGCGGCCGAAGCACCAGCCGCGGCAGCGGCGAGTACCCCGGCGGCCGCACCCGCCCCTGCGCCCCCGGAAGAGAAAAAGACAACCCTCCAAGCGATTCTGGGCGCGACGACGGTGAGCGGTTTTGTGGATGGGTACTACGGCTACAACTTTAACCACCCCCAAAATCG
>JACQNR010000233.1 GCA_016202975.1 Acidobacteriota bacterium | reverse complement strand
GTGCGAAAACGCTCCCGCCACTTGCCCACCGTGGCCCCGCACACCCGCACCTGCCGGGCCACGGCCTGGTTGGAAAGGCCTTCGGCACAGCCCAGCACGATCCGGGCGCGCCAGGCCAGGCGCTGAGCTGTCTTCGGGCGTCGCGCCCACTGCTGCAATTTCTCCCCCTCCTCGCAACTCAAAACCAACGCTTTCTTGGGGCGTCCTGTCGGCATGAGCAGAGCATATCAGGTTCGCCCCACTTATGCAACGTATTTATGTTACATTACATTAGGACTCTAGTTCCAGATCTTGTCATGCTGGCACTCGGAACCGACGTATTCGAATGTGCAGTCGCCGTCCAAGACACTGCTGGGTCAGCACTACCTCACAAGGGATACGCCAACGCACGGCTTGCGTTCGAAGGGGCACAGAACCTTCTGGTACTTGCTACCCACGAGGAATACGAAGCGGCAGGGGCACTCGCCTGGGTGTACTTTGAATCAAAGGATGCGAATTGGCGAGCTTCAGCGGAAGAACGGAAGAATCCGGCGGGGCCACACCTCACAGAAGGCCAATGGCTCGAACAACGTATTAGCCAGATTGCGAACGTTTGGGATTCAAATGCAAAAGGCAAGGGCCGTCTGTTACTTGATGCTTTGGCAAGGGTCCGGGGAGAACGGAAGAAAAGGCCTGACAACTGGCTGCACGAGAATATGGCGGCGCGCCAACATCGAGCGTACACGGTTTTCGCTTTGAGCGGGGCCGGGAGATCCCTGGCAGCCACCGCCGAACTTAACGAACAGACTTATCACGCACTGTGCCGGGTGACACATGCAAGACCTCGGTTCGATTCCTTCGCCATCATCCGCGACCAGGCCCGAGGTATTATCCGGGTCGACGTATTGCCCCGTAATTTCGACCAGGCCAGGTACGCTGTAACCACCTGCACCACACTTTCAGTCAGGGAAGCAGTAGCGGCTTTGCGATGGCAACGTACAGGGACGGTCTAGCTCATTCCTCGTTTCGGCTGTGCACCAACAAAATCGCAGAGCTGCTGGCCATGCACATACATCGTGGTCTAACGATTTCTCTCCGTCTCACACGGTAACAACGGTGAGCACCACGGAATTTCCAATCTGCCTAAGAGTCTCTTTCCAGCCAGAAAAGGGCGGATTGAGTGCAGCGTTCTACTACAGTTTTACTACAGTCAGCAATTTGGGGGGGGTCTGAAGAGATGCAGAGTCTGTCCTATCCATCTGAAATCAATAGAAAAAGGATGGTAGGCCTGGAGGGATTCGAACCCCCGACCCACGGTTTAGGAAACCGTTGCTCTATCCGTCTGAGCTACAGGCCCGATGAGGCAAGGCGTTGGCGGTCCCTGCCGGTCTTCATCAAGACTAGCACCCGGGCGCGGTCGATGTCCACGCTGAGTCACAGTCCAATTTGATGGAGCGACAGCATTTAAGTCTGAAGAAATGGGATGAGGCCGGCAATGAGAGTTCTGGTTACGCCGCGATCTGATTGGCGCCGATGAGCGCGGGAGGAGGCATGCGAAGATCCCGGACAATGCGCAGCCAGGAGAGTGCTCGGAGGATGTAGAAAGTAATATCGATTTCCCACCAGAAGAAGCCCTGCCGGACGGAGGCCATGTAATAGTGGTGGTTGTTGTGCCAGCCCTCGCCCAGGGTCAGCAGGGAGAGTAGGAGGCTGTTGCGGCTGGTGTCGGTCGTGACGTACCTACGGCGGCCGAAGACGTGGGCAAGGGAATTGATGCAGAACGTCCCGTGCCAGAGCACGACTGTGCTGACCACGAACCCCCACACCAGAGCGCTCCACCCGCCAAGTAGAAAGATCGTGGTGGCAAATATGATGGGGGGGACGACGTGATATCGGTTCAGCCAGCGCAGCTCGGGGAAGCGGGCGAAGTCGCCGACCCATTCCACCTCGGTCGCGTTGTTGTCGGTGCTCATAATCCAGCCCACGTGCGACCAGAAGAATCCGTCCCGCGTAGGAGAGTGGACATCCTCTTCCTTGTCGGAGTAGCGATGGTGTCTACGATGATGCGCGGCCCACCACAGAACGCCTTTCTGGACGGAGGTCATGGCGCAGAATGCCAGAATCAACTGAAAGAACCGGCTCGTTTTGTAGGAACGGTGTGAAAAGTAGCGATGGTAACCGGCGGTGACAAAAAACATCCTCGCGTAGTAAAGGCCCAGAGCCAGCGCGAGATATCCCCAGTGAAAGGGCACGAAGAATATTGCGACGCACGCAAGATGGACCAGAATGAACGGAATCATCGCCCACGACGCCCGGAATTGCTTCGGCGAGCCGCTGGGGGAAAGAGGGGGTTTCTCTGTCATTTCTGCGGTGGATGAAAACACAGGGCCTCTCAGAATTTAATTGCAGGCCAGATGGCGCCTGCCCCTTTCAAATGTGTCTTGCAATGGGCCGGATGGTCAGGATTGCAGCAACCACGGAGTGTACAAAATCTGAACCGGCCCGGTCAACCCCTCCCAGCTACTAATTCTGGCTAGAGGAACGGGATTGTTTTTCAGGTCTTCTCAACTGGCAGCAGCAACCGCTTTGACGCGACGGCGTGCCGCCGGCCGCTTCTTGACCGGCGGCTGGCCTTCCGCCATCTCAAAAGCGGCAAGCGTAGTCACGAACATCTTCATGCCCGCGGTGTCAAAATCCACTGTGGTGCGTTCGCTGTCTCGAGTTACGATCGTTCCACACCCGTACTTCGCATGGCGTATATATTGCCCAGGTTTCAGATTCATTGGTTTCCTTTCCCCTTCAAAAACGGCGTTTGCGGTCCCCGCCACGATCGCCGCGGGAATCGCTCCCGCCATCCCCGCCATGCCGTGAACGCTGCGAGTCGTTGCGCGGCGGGCGCGCTTCGTTCACGGTCAAGCGGCGGCCATTCAGAGTCTGTCCAATCAGCCCTTGAATGGCGCGTTCCATGTCTTGTCCCTCAGCGAGCTCCACAAATCCGAATCCCCGAGACTGCCCGGTGAACTTGTCACGCACGACGATCGCCGAGGCGGCCTGAAAGCCGGCTTGAGTCTCAAAATCAGTCAGTTCCGAATCCGTGACGCTGTGGGGCAGGTTTCCAACAAAGAGCTTCTGCGGCATGGACTCTCCCTTTACAAAAGGCCCCGATCACGTCAGGACCCCACTTTCAAATGCGTTCGACGGCGTCGGCTTGCAAGCCCTTCGGACCTTTGCGAACTTCGAAGCTCACCCGTGCGCCCTCCTCCAGCGAGCGATAACCTTCTCCCTGGATGGCCGAGTAATGCACGAAAACGTCCTCGCCACTTTCGCGCCGGATGAACCCGTAACCCTTCGAAGCGTTAAACCACTTTACTGTTCCTTGTTCCTTCTCCACTGATGCGGTTCCTCACATTGATTTGGCAATTTGCAGAAATGGAATGCCAGTCGGCCCGGCGTTCCGCTGTAAAACCGAGGGTCACAGAAGCACCGAGCGATACGGCGGACGGCTCTTTGGCTAATGCGATTCACTGCGGAGTTACAACATCAAACTGCAGAGTTATTATACCACTGTTCCGAGTCGGGAAAACAGGCTTTTTGTACGGAGCAGCAGGTCCGCTTGGCGAGGCTTGGGGCCCTCGGGTGATGCCCATGCTGAATTCGAATAACCCTAGATCTCCTTATAAATCAGCATAATAAAACAACTGTAGCGTTTGTTTGCAGGTGTATTTAACCGGCTTTTCGGCCAGACATTTAATGTATGCCTCGATCCTCCAGGAATCGGATGGCCTCGACAGCCTGGACCGCAACCGTCTGCAGTCGGTTCGACGCCCTCTGGCTTTCGACAATTCCGACAACCTCCCCCGAATCGAGATAAACCGGACTGCCGCTCGCCCCGCGCTTGAGGGGGATATCCAGTATCAGAACGTCCGTCCGTGGACCGTTTTTGCCGTTCAGGCGAACAGATTCACGCGCTATCACCCTCCCCAGGTAAGTTTTCGATTGCCAAAGGAAGGAGGGATGTCCCGTGACCCAAACTTGAGTATCGACGGGCGGGGTAACCGGGCTCAACCGGAGAAATTTCCCTCGCTGGGCATCGGGCAGCGCCGATTCTGTTTTGAGTACTGCCAGGTCGCGGTCTTCGTCCACCGCGACAATATTGCAGGCCACGGCTTCCACACTTCGCCCGTCCCCGGGGCCGAACTTCGCCACAATCTTTGCCTCGGGACTCGCAGTGAGGCAGCGACGCGCGTCTTCGATCACATGCGCGTTGGTCAGAATGTATCCATCGTCATTGACAAGGAAACCCGTTGCCGCGCATTCCTGCTTCTTGTCCCTCGCGCCCGGACCGATAGCAAGAAGTTGCACCACTGCCATCGCCGGGTCGGACAGATGTGGTAGCTCCTTTGCAAAAACCATGCAGCGAGGGCAAAAGGCATAGGGCACAGGGAAGAACGAAATCAAAAGGCCAAGGGCAAAAGGCAAAAAACAAACGTAAAGAACAAAAGACGAATGACGAATGGTTGAGGAACGACTACTATGAGGCGGCGCGGTTGTCATTATGCCTTGGCCTTTCCTTTGGGTGTGGCCACGGCTTTTGAAAGCATCGCCCGCAATTGACCAGATTCATCCAACAGATTGGATAACTCCTCGAGCGTTAAGACCCCCGCCCGCAACAGTAAGCGGAGCCAGTAATTCGACTCTCGCAGTTCTTTTAAGGCGATTTGGCGCTTGTGAACAAAGACATCCTTGGACTCCGCACCTTGAGCTTCCTCATAGTTGGCCCCAGCGGAAGTTCCACTTCTAAGCAATTGGTCGCCAATCCGCCTTCCGACCAGAGTCTTGGGGAGAAACTCAACCAGTTTAATGACTCGTGCCCCGTACTCGAGCAATCGGTAGTTTAGGTTCCGCGGATCTTCTACTTTTGACATTTGCCCTTTGCCTTTTGATTTTCTCTTTGTTCTACCAATCCTGCACGCTCCCGTCGATGCGCCGCGCGGTGGGCAGATACGCGCGCTTGTACGGGTATTTCTTGGCGGCGTCTTCGTTCACGTCGGTGCCGAGGCCGGGCGTGTCGCCTACGTTGATGTAGCCATCTTTGAACGTCGGCGCGCCGGGGAGAACTTCCTGGGTGGCTTCGGGCCAGAAGACCATCTCTTGCACGCCGAAATTGGGGATGGCAATATCCAAGTGGACGCTCGCCGCGTGGGTGGGCGGGCCGACGTCGGCGGGACCGTGCCACGCCGTTTTGACGTGGAACGCTTCGGCAAGTGACGCCACCTTGCGCGCGTTGGTGATGCCGCCGATATGCCCCAGATCGCAGCGGATGTAGTCGATGAGCTGCTCGGAAATAAGCGGCACGCAATCCCAAAGCGAATTGAACAGCTCACCCATCGCGAGCGGAGTCGTTGAATACTGGCGAATCACCCGGAAACTTTCCTTGTGCTCGGGGCGCAGCAAATCTTCGAGGAAGAAGAGGTGGAAGGGCTCAAGTTCCCGCGCCAGGCGCGCGCCCTCGATGGGTCCCAGCTTCTCGTGCGTGTCGTGCAGGAGCTCCACTTCCTCACCCAGTTTGGAGCGGAGGTGGGCGAACAACTTGGGAACGGTGCGCAGATAAACGCTCGGCTCAAATATTTCCGTCTCCGGCAAACCCGCCTGCTGATCGACCCGACCGGCGTGCTCTTCGGACTTTTTCGTAACCGACGTGCCGTATGTCCCCGCAAGCCCCGGCAGGCCCACCTGCGCGCGCACGCACTTGAAGCTGCGTTCCATGCCCCGACGCACAGCGTCTTCGACCTCGGAGAACTCATTGCCACTCGCGTGCGTGTAGGCAAGCGCACCGACACGCGTCCGCCCGCCGAGCAGTTGATAGACGGGCATCCCCGCGCGCTTCCCCTTGATGTCCCACAGGGCTTCGTCCACGCCCGCGATGGCCGTCATCTGGACCGGCCCGCTGCGCCAGTACGAGCCGCGGTAGAGGTACTGGTAGACGTCCTCGACCTGCTCTGGATCACGCCCGATGAGCAGCGGTGCGATGTGCTCCTTGAGGGCAGTGGCCACGGCCAGTTCGCGCCCGTTGAGCGTCGCGTCTCCCACGCCGTAAAGCCCGGGTTCGTTCGTCAGGATCTTGACCACGACGTAGTTGCGCCCTGGACAAGTGACGATGACGCGCACCTCGGTGATCTTGAGCGGCGGCAGGCCGCGCGGCCGCGCCGATGCACCGCCACCAGTGTCCGTGCCGCCTGCAACCAGTGGCGAGCCGAGCGCCGCCGCGCCGCTCATTTTCAGAAAATTTCGCCTTCCGGGGCCTTGCGGGTGGGATGACATGTTTGCCTCCTGTCGGGGACGGATTTGAGCCAGCAGGATTCTACCCCTCCGTTCAAGGTTAGGTAGTGGTACAGTTTGAATTTCATTAAAGTTTGGGTTTTAAGACCAGATTGACAGCGGGTGTATATTGGAACTGGAGATGCTGCCGGAGGCAGGCCAAAGCTATTTCACTTTAACAAAAAAGTGGAAAACTTTAGCCTTTTTCGGGTAAATCACCTTGCCGTTCTTAATAATGAATCGGCAAAAGACTTCCCGATAACCAGCTCGCGACTGGTTTGTCTTTACGGTATCTCCTTTCCGGGACTCACCTTCATTCGCGGCTCGCCCCCTTGAACGGAAAATATTCAATCCGCTCAAGGAGGCGGCCGGGTAGGGTGACCTAGAGAAGAGGCCATGAAGTAAGGGCCGCAGCGGTTGCCATCCGACAGCAGTAGGATTATATCCCAATCGCACTTAGCATTTCTTCAATTGTCCAAATATTCGATGTTATTCCCGCTTCCATTGCAGGGGTAACTCGCAGCGTCGTATGAACACGGCAGAAGTTGTAATGCATGTAGTGAATCGCCACGGCATAGGCGTGATTCTCGACTTTCTTTGAGAATCCATTGGTCAAGCGGGTAAAGCGCCTCATGCTCATGCGCATCGTGAGGTTTTGGCGCTCCACGTAGCTTGTAGAGATGTGCTTGGGATTGGGTTTGCCTGTGATGGCCTTGCGTTCACAGGCTACGCAATCGGCCGGACTGTAGCGCGTTTCCTCTTGACTGGACTCGTACATCTTGACCAGCATCGCATAATCCACGTCAGCCCCGAATGCCCCTTCGACCGCTTCCAAGTAAACCTTGAGGCCATCCGTGGTTAGCTGGACGCGATTTGCAAGACGGCCCTTGAGATCGTCTATGAACATCGTGGCCGATTGCCCGTCACGGTTGCCGACCATGAACGAAGGAACGAGTTTTGTGTCCGCGTCAATCGCAACCCACGTCCATACATCCCCATAACCGAATTGTCCCTGCTTGTCGGCCGGAACGTTCTTGCTCTTGGCATAGCAAAATTGCCAAATTTCGTCGCACTGAAGCCGCTTGCATTTCAGATTGCGAAGCGCACGGTCTTGATAATCTGCGCAGCGAGGGCCAAGGTCAGCGAGTAGCTTAAGGATCGTGACCTTGGAAACTCCCGTCATGCGGACAGTAGAATTGATAGAATTGCCCTCGACTAGAGCGGCTATCACTTGGGATTGCTTGGCCCGGCTCAGCTTGTTCATAATCCATATGCTTGCATTTTGTGCTTGCATTGTCAAGTAAAAACTGCTAGTATATGCTAACTTTGATTATGGAGGTGGTTATCTATGGACGAACAACCAACGGGCAAGGCAAGGGGAGGAACGGTTCTTGCGGAATCCATGTCGCCCGAAGAAAGGCAAGCCCGAGCAAAGAAAGCTGCCACAGCACGATGGGCAAAGAACAAGAAGGGCAGTCTCGTACTTCAAAGAGACGCACTCCCGGTAGCAGTTTATAAGGGAGCCCTAGAAATGGGAGGAGAAGACATCCCGTGCTATGTCCTGAATAATGGACAGCGCGTGATCGGGAGAACCGCTTACACCGAATCTCTAACTGGGATTAAGGGTGGTGGAGGCCTCGAGAAATATCTAGGGGTTTCATCCCTTACGCCTTTTATTAACATAGATTTGGTTCTCGAGGGAATGGTTGCTTTCTCGCTGCCGGAAGTAGAGGGATTAGACAAGAACGTGAAGGGGCTACCAGCCGACTTGGCGATAGAAATTTGGCGTGGATTTATTCGCGCCCTGGAGGCAAGCCTCATTGATCCCGAAGTGAAGCTGACGGCACGCCAACGAGAAATGGCCTTAAAGGCTAGTATGTTGCTCGCTGCTTGTGCCAAGGTGGGACTAGATGCGCTTATTGACGAGGCCACGGGAGCGCAATATGACCGCGCCCGAGACGCCCTCCAAGTAAAACTTAAAGCCTACCTAGAAGATGAAATGCGAAAGTGGGAAAAAACGTTTCCGGACGAACTCTGGACAGAGTTTGCGAGGCTGACAAGATGGAAGGGGACCGTCACCCAAAGGCCAAAGTATTGGGGAAAGCTTGTTATGGAGCTGGTATACGAGTATCTAGACAAAGATGTGGCGAAGTGGCTTAAGGACAATGCCCCATCCCCCAAGCATGGTCAAAATTACCACCAATGGCTTTCCGGTCAGTATGGCCTAAAGAAACTGGTAGAGCACATATGGATTCTGATCGGAGTTGCTAGGACTTGCGACACGATGATGGAGTTGCGACAACGAATAGCAGAGTTAAATGGCCGAAGGTTGGTGCAGTTGATGTTGCCAATTCCAAACGAGCCGCGCACAAACTAGCGAGATTCGCTGCGCTTGATCGTCTCTTGCACGGCCCTGAATGCAGCCTGGTTGAAGTCTTCTTTGGGCTGGCGTTTGGCTGGCTTGCGCTTTGGGGCTTTCTTTAATTTCTTCATGCCTCCATTATCGCACCGATGCGAACTGGGTCAAGTGGCGGGATTTTCAAACTGTACCACTACCTGGCTGGGGGGGCGCGGCAATCCAAGGTCGGGTGGCATCCACACCTTCCTGGGAATCCACTCGCCATGCCAAGTTCATGCAAACCGATAATGCGCAACCACATTTCTGGATGCTGGAAGATGTGGAGCTTCGCTGTAAGC
>JACQNR010000232.1 GCA_016202975.1 Acidobacteriota bacterium | reverse complement strand
GCCTTGCGCGCCGCCGCGATGGCTTCTTCGGCGCGGCCCATCATGGAGAGTGCGGCAGACAGAAAATGGATATTATGCGGATAGTAAGCAACCGGGTATATCCCCTGCACCCGGCACTGTGTAATGTAGTCTTCGTCGGCGAGGATGGCGCGGCGGTTGGCTTCGGCGGCGTCCTCATAGCGTCCCACGCGAATATAGATGTGACACGGCATGTGCACGAGATGTCCGGCCGCCGGAACCAATCCTCCGAGCTTGTCGGCGCTGGGCACGGCGCGGTCGGGGTCGGGTGACGCTTCGACGGCGTGAATGTAAAGGTGATTCGCGCCGGGATGCTCGGGATATTTCGCGATCACGGATTCGAGAGCGGCGACGAGTTCTTTCGTTCCCGGCTGCGGCCTCCCATCCTTTTTCCAGTAGGCCCACGGCATCGTGTCCATGACGCTCTCGGCATAAAGCGTGGCCACATCCGGGTCGTCCCCAAAGCGCTTGAAGACCGCGGTCATTGCCCGCGCGTAGGCGGCGTTGAGCTTCTTCCGGTCCACCTGCTTGGTCTGGGTGTAACGCGTCACAAGGGCATCAATCAGGGCTCGCTCAATCGGACTGCTTCCCGATTTGATTTGCTGAGCCTTCTTCATCGCGGCATAGGCGTTCTGCTCGCGTTCCGCGTCCGGAATGGTGTCGTTAATGTTGGGCCCCAAACTCAGCGCCTCGCCCCAGTAGCCCATCGCCCACTCGGGATCAAGCCGGGTCACCTCCTGAAAGGAGCGCGCGGCTTCCTGGTGGTTGAAGCCGTAGTACAGCGTCAGGCCCTGGTTGAAGAAATGCTGCGCCTCAGGGGAGGAAGTCGAAATCTTGCGCTCGAATTTCCCGAGATTCTTGAGCCACGGCGACTTGCGGCCGTCGGTGGTGGCGTCCTTGAGCTCCGGCGCCTTGGCCTCTTGTGAGACCACCGGCGTGCCGCGGGTGCACCCCACGCCAGCTATTGTGAAGACCAGGGCGGAAAGAAGCACGCCACTGGGGAAAACAACCATTTTTCGTCGGTCCATTTCACCCTCCTAAAATGGATGTGACGGCCGTGCCCACGCGTCAGTGCCGTAGATTCCTGGATCGCCTGTTATCGCCCAGACATATTTTAGACCGATCAGGGCTCTTCAAACAATGCGGGTTGAGACAGCCAACGCAAGGAAAGGGAAGGGGGGAACTGAAGCGGCAATCGTTGGGAACGATTGCCCCCAACCCATTTTCGGTGGTCAATGGACCAAGAAGCCGGTCAGTGCGACGGCCAAACCGGCGGTGCCAGTGATAATGCCGATCGTCCAGAACTTTCTTCGCGAGGTGAGAAGGGTGATCGAAGAGATGACGAGCGCGGCCTCCAGCAGCACTTCGCCCAGATCGAATCGGTCCCCCTCGCGCCGCGCCAGGTCAACTTCCTGTTCCAGGTGGCGAGCTTCCGCTTCAATTTCTTTTTGCTCTTCCCGGTAACGATCTACTTCGCCTTGGTATTTCTCCGTCACCTTGGCGAGGAGCTGAGGGTCCTTCGTTTCGGTAACCGAGAGCAGATCGAGGAAGGTCTAGTAGGAATGACGCCGAATGCTCTTCGCCTGAAAGTAGGCCCACTGGTCGGTCGCCTTGTTCTGCAGGAGTAACTCATGGGTATGCGTACGGTGGCCCAGCAACGACACGGCCGCCACGAGCACCGCGAGCATCGCCATCGTAAAGGTCACGGCGGTAATGCTCGGGTGGTGTCGCGCGTGCTCGGCGTGCTCGTGCATCTCATGGATTTCCTTTGACACGTTATCTCCCTGGACGGCCCGCCCGAAGGCCGCGGAATACGAATGAAGATTAGCAGGATAAATGAAAAGCCGCCAAAACGCGAGGCGGAAGGGTGCTACTTCGAGGCAGGGACTCGCGACGGGCCCGATGCGGCCGGGGGCGGCGCGCCGCCTGCGCCGTGACATTTCTTGTATTTCTTGCCGCTGCCGCAGGGGCAGGGATCGTTGCGGCCGACTCGTTCCTTGCGGATCACCTGTTGGGGCTTGGCTTCGGCGCCCGAGCCGATGAACTGCATGCGCTCCTGTTCGCGCCGTTTGCGCCGCTGGTATTCACGAATCAGCGCTTCTTCTTCCTCGGGGGTCTTGAGAAGGAACAGGATGCGCAGTGTTTCGTCTTCCACGCGGTCCATCATGTCTTCGAACAAGGAAAACGATTCCCGCTTGTACTCGACCAGGGGATCGCGCTGGCTGTAGCCGCGCAGCCCGATGCCCTCTTTGAGGTGGTCCATCGCCAGCAGGTGGTCTTTCCACTGTGAGTCGACAATCTGCAGCATGATCATGCGCTCGTGCTCGCGCATGCGCTCCTCGCCCCACACCTTTTCGCGATCCTCGTACCGCTGGCGCACCAGCGCCTTGAGAGTGTCCGCAAGCTGATCGACCGATTTGGAATCGAATTGCAGAGATTGGGCGCGAAGGTCAATCCCGAACTGCCTCCCGAATTCCGTGTAGAGCGTCTTGGTATCCCATTCGTCGGGGCGCTGGTCGCGCGGGCAGTAGGATTCCAGCAGCCAGGTCACCTTGCTCTCTGCGGAACTCAGCAGGTACTCCTTCTGGTCGACGCCTTCCAGCGACTCGCGGCGCAGCCGGTAGACGGTCTCGCGCTGCTTGTTCATGACGTCGTCGTATTCCAGCAGGTGCTTGCGCGACTCGAAGTTTTGCGCTTCCACGGTTTTCTGCGCCGACTCGATGCGCTTGGAAATCATCTTCGACTCGATGGGCACGCCCTCCTCCATGCCCAGTCTGTGCATGATTTTGGAGATGCGTTCGCCGGCGAAGATGCGCAGCAGGTCGTCTTCGAGCGAAAGAAAGAAGCGCGAGGAGCCCGGGTCGCCCTGACGGCCGGCGCGGCCGCGCAACTGATTGTCGATGCGCCGCGCTTCGTGGCGTTCCGTGCCCAGGATATGCAGGCCGCCGAGTTTGATCACCAGGTCGTGCTCGGCGTCAGTGGTTTCCTTAAAGCGCGCCACGAAATCGAGCCAAGTTTTCCGCCAATGGGAGTAGTCGTCGACGTACTTCTGGAAAACTTCCTCCGGCGCTCCGGCCGGGGGCCGCTCGGGCGGTTCGGGATCTATTCCGTCGCTGCGGTACTTTTCGGGGTTGCGCCGGAATTCCTCGCGCGCCATGAATTCAGGATTACCGCCGAGCAGAATGTCCGTGCCGCGCCCCGCCATGTTGGTAGAAACGGTGACCGCGCCGACGCGCCCGGCCTGCGCCACGAATTGCGCCTCGCGTTCGTGCTGCTTGGCGTTCAGGACGTTGTGTTTCGGTTCGCGCTCGCCGAGCACCTCCAGCAATCGCGCCGGGCGACACTGCACAGCGAGCAGATAATCGAGGGCGGGAAGGTGCTGCTCATTGAGAGCCGCCACAAGTTTCGTGATCGGGCCGGCGAGCGATTCCTCGACCTCCGGCGGCGAAAGCCGCGCATAGTTCTCCGCGCCGCGCCGGATGAGCGCTTGCAGGAATTCGCTGCCCCGGCCGTTAGCGCTCGTCCCCGAGGCGAGCGCCTGGAAGCGCCGCTCACCCGTCGTCTTCCTCACGTCGGAGGCCGTGACCCCCGCGGAGATCAGCCACTCGATCGCCGGCCCGTGCTGCGCAGCAAGCTTTTCAGCCCAAAGGCCAAGCTTGGGGCCTTCGAGGCCCGCCGTCTTGGCGAGGTCGAGCAGCATCTTGGGCAGCACGCCCGCCTTGCGGAGCGCCGCGCTCAACTTTTCAGATTTCTCGATGGCGATGGTGCCCACCAGCACCGGCTGCCCGCGCAGGTGATACTCCTTGATCTCCTCGATCACGGCGTTGAACTTTTCGCGCTCCGTGCGGTAGACGACGTCGGGGTGCTCGTGCCGGATCAGAGTCTTATTCGTCGGGATGACGATAACTTCAAGCTTGTATATCTTTTCAAATTCCGCCGCCTCGGTTTCCGCTGTTCCGGTCATGCCGGCGAGCTTCTTGTACATGCGGATAGAGTTCTGGAATGTATCGGTGGCGAGCGTCTGGTTTTCCTGCGCGATCTCGACGCCCTCCTTAGCTTCCACCGCCTGGTGCAGGCCGTCCGACCAGCGCCTTCCGGGCATCAGGCGGCCCGTAAATTCGTCGACGATGATGACTTCGCCTTCCTTCACCACGTAATCGCGGTCGAGCTTGTAGAGCGTATGCGCGCGCAGCGCCTGCTGCAGGTGATGGACGTATTCGACGTTGGCGGGGTCGTAAAGGTTGTCGAGGCCCAGGATCTTTTCCGCCTTGGCGTTCCCCGATTCGGTCAGCATCGCCTGGCGGTGCTTCTCGTCGATTTCGTAGTCCTCGGGATTGAGCTGCGGGATGACTTTATTGATGCGGTAATACTTTTCATTGGATTCTTCTGACGAGCCGGAGATGATGAGCGGCGTGCGCGCCTCGTCGATCAGGATGGAGTCTACTTCGTCGACGATGGCGAAGTGGTGGGGACGCTGCACGCAATCCTCCAGCCGGAACTTCATGTTGTCGCGCAAATAGTCGAACCCAAACTCGTTGTTGGTGCCGTAGGTGACGTCGGCGCCATAGGCGAGTCGCCGCTCGGGGTCGTCGAGGTCGTGCACGATCACGCCCACCGAAAGGCCGAGCAGTTTGTAAATCGGCCCCATCCAGG
>JACQNR010000248.1 GCA_016202975.1 Acidobacteriota bacterium | reverse complement strand
GGCAAGAGGAGAGGCGGAAGTTGTTTATGAGTTCCAGCCCTCTCCCTCCGGGAGAGGGTGGCCCCGCGAAGCGGAGACGGGTGAGGGGGATGTAGCGCCGGGCTTTAGCCCGGCACCCATAGCGACACCCTTCAGGTTGCCCTGCGTGGCTGACGCGTCAGGGCACGGCTTCAGCCGTGCCGAAACAAGGCAAAATTCTTGGGGGGCTTTAGCCCCTGAAGTCCGCGACCCTCAGCGGCTAAAGCCGCAAGATGATGTTGGGTATGAGACTGCTGACGGCACGGCTGAAGCCGTGCCCTTACGGCGGGAGCGCGAAGCGCTCCCCTACCCGAACCCCGCCGATGTAGCGCCGGGCTTTAGCCCGGCATATGCCGCCCTAAAGGGCGGCGCTACGGAAAATCCGGATGTTAAGGACCCACAAGAAGAATTTGTAGGGGCCCGGCGCGCCGTGCCCCTACTGCCGCATCCTACGCGGGAGCGCGAAGCGCTCCCCTACCCGAACCCCGAATCCCGAACCCCGAATCCCGCAAATTACAAACAGCGCCGCTCGTCGCTCAAGTGGCTGCTGGTCTGCTGCTTTGGTTACACCGGCTACAAGAACGCGCGCTTCGGCAAGATCGAGGCGCACGAAGCGATCAACGCTCTGGCGCGCGAAAAATTACTGGTGGCGATGGAAGCCGCGGAGCGCGCTGGCTACCGCGTCCTGCACGCGCTGGTCGATTCCCTCTACGTTCAGCGTGCCGGGGCGACGCGCGAGGACTACGCGCGCATGGCGCAGGAGATCGAGCGGCAGACGGGCCTCCCCATGGCGCTCGAATCGGTCTACCGCTACGTGGTCTTCCTGCCTTCGAAGCAGCATGCTGAGGTGCCCGTGCCCAATCGCTTCTTCTGCGTGCCCGAGGATGGAAGCGAAATCAAGATTCGCGGCCTGGAGTGCCGCCGCCACGACACCGCGCCCATCGTGGCGCGCATGCAGCGCGAGGCGCTGGCGGTTGTCGCCGAGGCGCACGACTACGAGAGCTATTGCCGGAAGATGGAAGAGGCGCGCGAGGTTTTGAGGCGCTATCTGGAGCGCGTGGAGAACGGCACGGCGCCCGTTGAAGAGTTGGTGGTCCGGCGGCGCATGACGCGCCCGCCCGAAGCCTACAAGCAGTCGAGCGCCACGGCCGTCGCCGCGCGGCAACTCGACCGTTCGGGCGTGCAATTACGCCCGGGCGAGATGATCGAGTACATCATCACCGACGCCCGGTCTAATTACGCGGACGACCGCTACCGCGCCTTGACGATGTGGGAAGGTTGGAGAGGCTACGACGTCGCGGAATACCAGCGCGCCCTGCGCGCAGCCTTCAAGCCGCTGGAGCTTTTCGCACGGCCCGCCGAACTTGTAGCGCAACACTCGCTTTCCAGTGTTGCGGCTTTTCAACTCAAACGCGTATCATCCGCCCAGACGTACAATGCGCGATCGGAAAGCCCGCGTCACGGAAGGAGGAGCAAATGCTTCGTATTGCACCCCCCCTAATTCTCTTAACCGTCCTCATCGGTTTCGACGCTACCGCAAACACAAGTGCATCAAGCACGAGGTCTGATGGAAGATCGCAGGCGGAGGACACGGAAATCGACGTAGGCAAAATACTCTGGCAGCCGCGCTCAAACGAGGTGAAATACTTGGGGAAAGTCCTTAAGGTTCTCCCGCCCAGGGTCCCAGGTGAAGGTTGGGAATACCAGTACGCGCGCGGCAACGGAACCGTCGGCACAAAGAAGCAGACTCTGTTGCTACCTTACAAATACAAAGAAAAGCCCAGAGGCTGGCAAGAGGCGCTACGCAAAGTGGGACTGCCTGCAAGTGTGCAACCCCTGGATTTTGACACCTCGCTTCTTTGGCCAGCCAGCGGGAACACCCAACAACCAATAAGCTTCCAGGGAAAAGTTCTAAACCGCGTGACCTTAGCGAAGGACTTCTCTGAGATTACTATTGACGGACACGAGCCCGGAACTTACTGACATCCCTCAAAGCGGCACGGCTTCTTTTAGCACGTGGTCACGCACTCGCTCTTTAAGGCCTGCCTCCGTCATGATATTGATCTCACGACCGAGAAGGTCTTGTAGATCAGCGATCGTCCCACCCAAATCGAACAAACTCCGGCCCGGCTCGAGATCAACCAGAAAATCAATGTCGCTGTCCGGGCGCATGTCACTGCGGGCCACCGAGCCGAAGACGCGCACATTGTAAGCGCCGTGGCGGGCTGCAATGCGCAGAATCTCATCCCGCTTTGATTTCAGTAATTCCTCAATGCCCATATCTGGCACTCCGGGAGCATTCCTCCGGGTATTGTAGCATTGCATTGCGCCGCTGACTTCAATTCACAACGCACAATGCTCTCCCTCGTAATAAGATAGATGGAGGAGGCGAAAGCCATGAAACACGCGTCCATGCTGTTGTTCGTTGTCCTGACTTTCAGTTCGCTGGCCGTTGCCGGAAAGATCTACGGAAGCGTAAGTGAAGGTGGGAAGCCCGTCCCCCAAGGAGTGAAAGTGGAAGTCACCTGTGGAGCCAACAACTATGTCGCGCAGACCGACGCCTACGGGTCATTCAAGCTCTTCGTGCCCGACAAAGGCAAGTGCACGCTCAAGGTGAACTATCAGGGCCAGGCGCCGTCGATTGAAATTAATTCCTACGAGGGCTCGGTGCAGTACGACCTGATTCTGGAGAAGTCGGGCGCCCAGTACACGCTAAGGAGAAAGTAACCATGGAGAACCAGCCGAAGGACTTTTGGGACAAGGCAGACATCGTCTTTCGTCCGCTCAACGGCCTGCTGACGGCGCTCGCTGTGGGGCTGCTCGGCTATTACACTTCGAATGTTCTCCGCCAGCGGGAAACGCGGGAAACCAACGAGCGGGTCTATACGGAATTGATGAGCTCGCGCGAGCAGGCCGAAAGCGCGTTGCGCAAGGATATGTTCGTCTCCATCATCCAGTCATTTCTTAGGCCACAGTCGGCGAGTTTGGAAGACAAGATGCTCAACCTGGAATTGCTGGCCTACAACTTCCATGAGTCGCTGAACCTGAAGCCGCTCTTCGTCCACCTTCAGAAGCAGTTCGAAGCCAACGGCGGATCTCAGAAGGCGGATTACTCAAGTCGGCTCACCAATGTGGCGCGTGAAATCACCACGCGGCAGATGGTGCTGCTTGAACAGGTGGGCAAGAAGTTCGGCCGTACGGTGGACATTGACAAGCTGCGCTCCAGTCCCGGAGGATTAGAACTGGAGGCGGAAACACTCACCCTCGACGGCACGGAACGGGAATTCATGCTGTCGGTGCTCGCGATCGATCCCAAGCGCCGCGAACTCACCATGGAGCTTGGAGTGCGCACCCCCAAGGAATCCCCCATCGTCCGCCGGCTGACCTTCCACGTCAGCTATTACGATTTTCCTATGATCGACAATACCCGGCTCTCGCGCGATCAGCGCGCCGCCGTGGTCCTGAATGAATTCGGGGATTCCGGCGCAGACATGACCCTGGTCCTTTTCCCCGGCTCGTACGCGAGCCTGAAAGAAAAAGTTTCCTACGATGAAGTCGTGGAAAAACTCCGCGTCCTGAGCGGCTCGGGACAGTGAACACAACTCATCACGGGGGGGGAAGTCCTCCCTTCGCGGAGGAATCCGCCCAGCCCTAGCAGGGTGGAGATTGGCTGGGATTTGCCCGGCTCACTCCGCTCGCCACGCTCTCCCCAAGGGAGAGCGCGCTGATCTATTCCGGGTCTCCCATCCTCATCCCTCTGGGAGAGGGTGCCCGAGGAACGAGGCAGGCGAGGGTTCGACGGCATGCTTCGCTGGCTGCGGCTCGCGGCGGCTGCGATCAGCCCCCTTTATCCGGCCACCATCCGTAAAGCCCCGGTTTAGCCGAGGGACACTTATTCCGCGACCTGGAAGGTGAAGACTGCGTCCGGGCCGATCTTGCTGCCGGGCGGGGGCGACTGGAAAAGGACGGCTCCTTTGGGGGCAGTCGTTGTGGGAATGGGGGTGATGTCTCCGACCTTCAGCTTGGCGTCCTCGAGTTCCTTCCGGATCGCGGCGATAGGGCGTCCCACGAAATTGGGGCAAAGGTAAGCCGTAGGCGGCTCGCCTCCGGATACCAGCAGATTGATGGCGGGACTGTAAATGTCGGTTGCCGCCGCCGAGGGATCCTGCGCCACCACCTTCCCCGTTTCCTTTCCGGGCCAGGGGACGGTGGCGATGTTGCGAACGCTCAGGCCGCGCTGGATGGCGCTGATTTGAGCAGCCCGAAAGCTCGAATTGGTCAGATCAGGAATCTTCACGCGTGGCGGACCGAGGCTGACGAGCACGTGGACGTGCTGTCCAACCTTGATCGTCGTCCCGGGGGAAGGCTGCTGCGATACGATCTGCCCCGAGCCGTATTTGCCGCTGTAGACCTTGTCCTCGACCTTGAGAGTCAAGCCCCGGTCGGCGATGACTTTTTCGGCCGCTTCCAGTGGCGCACCCACCAACTGCGGCATGCTTTCCTGGCGGCCGCGAATGCTCAGGCGGATTGTCGTGATGGCGCTCGCGAGCGCCACGGCCACCAACACGGCGAGCATGAATAGGAGGCGAAGCGGCGTTCGGATTGTCTTTCCCAGTTTTACGGGACCCAAGGTTTTTCAGTCCTCCGGTAACGTTACCACGGAGATGGCGAATCCCTGCAAACTTAGTTTATCCCCAGAGAGCTTTGCGGCAACAGGCTGATGGGCGCCGCTTGCCCGATGGACGGACAGGATCCGGCCACCCTTGGCCTCGGGCAGGGCGATTTCCACGTCTCGAGCACGTCAGTTCACGAGAAGCACCCGGGCTGCCAAATCCGTTGCCCTGCTTCTTGACGGGGATTCGGAATTTCAGTAGCGTGTCTTACTTGTGGGGGAACCCATGACCTACCAGGTCGATGTTCTCAAAATGGGCCAGTGCGACGTGCGAGGGCCCGAAGTCTATTGGATGGACCACTGGGAAGATTGGAACACGCTCTATTTCTTCATGGTGCTGATCCGAGGCGGCGGCAAGACCATCATCGTCAACACGGGCCCGCCGCGCGACTTGGAGCCCCTGAACCAGCGATGGCGGGGCGCATTCGGTCCTCGCGGGGCACTGGTGCGGCAGGAAAGCGAATCGCCTGAGAAGCAACTCGGCCGCCACGGAATCAAGCTCGGCGACGTGACCCATGTCCTGATTACACCCCTTCAGGCCTACGCGGTGGGTGGAATTCCGCTTTTCCGCAACGCCCAGATTTGCGTTTCGCGCCGCGGCTGGGTTGAAGATTTCCACGCACCCACCTATGAAATGCACGTGCCCCGAAAGTTTCGCATTACCGACGATGTGCTGCACTACATGGACATCGAGGCTCCCGAAAAAGTTCGCCTCATTGAAGACGAGGAGGAAATTCTTCCCGGCCTGCGGGCTTACTGGGTGGGCACGCATCATCGCTCCTCCATGGCCTATTCCATCGATACCGCAAAAGGCCGGGTGGTCGTCACCGACGCCTGCTTCACGTACGGCAACATCGAGGGGAACCATCCCCTCGGGGTCATGGAGAGCCTTCCCGAGTGCATGGCGGCGTACAAGCGCATTCGGGCCGACGCCAGCATCGTGATCCCCCTCTACGATCCGCTGGTGCTGGAGCGCTTTCCGGACGGGAAGATCGGATGAGCCAACTGCAAACTACAATCGCAAGGCCGCGGGTGGCGCTCTTTGTCACCTGCCTGGTGGACCAATTCTATCCCCAGGTGGGCGAGAGCGCCGTCGAGGTCCTGCGACGGCTGGGCGCCGACGTCACCTTTAATCCTGCGCAGACTTGCTGCGGCCAGCCTGCCTTCAATACGGGCTTTCGCTCCGAGGCGCGCGAGGTCGCGTCGCGCGTGCTCGACCTGTTCGATGACGCCGACTACGTGGTCGCGCCGTCCGGCTCCTGCACATCCATGGTACGGGTGTTCTATCCCGAGCTCTTTGCGGGCGCCCCCGAACGGCTGGCCAAGTTCGAAAAACTCCGGCCTCGCTTCTTCGAATTCTCGGAATTCCTGGTGAAAGTGCTGAAGGCCGAAGACGTGGGCGCGCGCTTTGCGCATCGCGTTGTCTACCACGACGCCTGCCACCTGCTGCGCGAGCTGGGCATTGAGTCGGAGCCTCGCGCGCTGCTTGGCGCGGTGCGCGATATCCAGCTCCTTGACCTGAAGGATTATCAGACGTGCTGCGGCTTCGGCGGGACGTTCAGCGTCAAGTTCCCGGAAGTCTCGGTCGCCATGGGGGAGGACAAGGTCAAAGCCGCGGTCGCCGCCGGCGCCGAATACCTGGTCGCCAACGACTCCGGCTGCCTGATGCACTTGGCGGGCCTCATCCACCGCCAGGGCCTGCCGCTCAAAACCGCGCACCTGGCCGAAGTCCTCGCCAGCCGGGGCTGAATAGTCACCCGGCTGGGAGATGACTCGGGGATGTGGCCCAAAATCTCACCCTTGCGAGTTGCGGTGGTATGGTACTAGTATGGTTTCAACATTCCAGCAGGACTGGGTGAGAGATTGGTTTTGGCAGGTCGATTTAGCTGCACATTTTCTAAAGAAAAGGCCGCGCATGGCAAAATCCGAAAGGGATTATTTGCTTGAGTTGTGGGCCAAGAATGTTTGCCCCCATTGCGGAAACCCGATCCCGGAAGGCAAGCGCGTCGGCGCCGGAGACAGGGGCAAGGGCGGGTTTTGCAGTCTCGATTGCTACGCCCGCTACTACGAACGGAACTGAAGGTGAGGGCACGAAAAGTTGCCGAACTAGCTGAGCGCCATCGCAACTCATAGTCAAGCTCAGCAGGATGGGAGGTTCAATTCCTTTGGGTTTGTTCTCAGACATGGTACGCCCGGGACCCCGTAAAGTAGGCGTCCTGCCATCACAGGAAATCCGAGAATTGATCCGGAACGGCAAGATTCGTTCTCGCGCGGAAATTTCTGACGACCAGATTCAACCGGCAAGCATTGACCTTCGTCTTGGAGACGTAGCGCATCGAGTTCGGGCTAGCTTCCTTCCTAGCAGGAAGATCTTAATTGGTCCAAGGACCCGCGACCTCCAACTTGAGGAAATCGACTTAAGCCAGGGGGCATTGCTACGTCCACAAAATGTATATATTGTCCCGCTCCTCGAGAATCTCGCACTGCCGTCTGACATGAGCGGCAAAGCTAACCCAAAGAGCACTACGGGGCGGTTGGACATTTTCACGCGATTGATGACTGAGTCCAGCGAGACATTCGAAGTAGTTCCTGAAGGTTATTCGGGTGATCTCTACGTAGAGATCGTCCCTCGAACTTTCCCCATCATTGTCAGAGCAGGGACGAAACTGAATCAACTCCGATTCTTCAGGGGAAACCCAGAAGCAGACGACATGCATCTCAGAAAACTAGCTCGCAAGGGAAAGCTTATTTTTGATGAAAACGGTGTCGACAGCCCCGACCCCAATATCCGGGAAGGATTACGCTTATCTGTGGATCTTGGCCGTGCAGGGGGTGACATCGTGGCTTACAAGGCCAGGAGAAGTGAATCACCCATTGATCTTGCAAAGGTCGGCGCCTACGATGTTGCAGAGTACTGGGAGCCTTTGGAGAGTCGAGCCATTGAGGGCGGCCTAGTCCTCGAAGCTGGAGATTTCTACTTGTTGGGATCAAAGGAGAGGGTTGGGGTCCCCCCTGACCACGCGGCGGAGATGGAATCATATGATCCCTCGATAGGCGAATTTACTGTTCATTATGCAGGCTTCTTCGACCCAGGCTTCGGGTATGGAACCTCAGGAGAAGTCAAAGGCACTAAAGCGGTGCTGGAGGTGCGAGCGCACGAGGTCCCAATTTTCTTGGAGGATCGGCAAGAAGTCGGGCGTTTGAGATACCTAAAAATGGCGGACCGACCGGACAGATTATATGGCCAGGGGATTGGATCCTCCTACCAACGACAGGGCCTGGCGCTTAGCAAACAGTTCAAAAAAACATCCTCACTTGAACCAGCAATCCATCTTCAGCCCTCAGCAACAAGTTGAAGTCAGATTTTCAGGCCAATTCATATACTGGAAGCTGACGCCAGTCTGCTGTAAACTGTCCGGCTCAAACTGAGTTGAGTGTCAGGCCTTGCTTGTAGGGGGGCTCTTGGCACCCCACTGTCATGCTGAGCCCGTTGCTGTCACCCTGAGTCCCGATCTGATCGGGACGAAGGGTCTGCAGTTGTTTCTCGGCGTCGAGATAAATGCAGATTCTTCGCCCCTACCAAGAACGTAGGGACTCAGAATGACATGCCGTTAGATTGCGCCCTTATTCCGATTTCGTTTGGAGGATTCAATGGCAACGCCTTGGAAAACTAAGAAGTGGTATACGAGCCCGTGGAATTTTCTTCCCGAGGTCACCAAGAATTTTAAGTTCCCGAAAAAGATTAAGATTCATGACGTGACGCTGCGCGACGGCGAGCAGCAGACCGCCGTAGTATTCCGC
>JACQNR010000230.1 GCA_016202975.1 Acidobacteriota bacterium | reverse complement strand
TTGTTGCCGCACTGAACGCGTGCTTTGGCGGCTTCCGACTCCTCTTCGGAGATCTCCCGTGGAGGAGGCTCTCCGGCGGCACGCTCACGGCGCGCAGCCTTTCCGTAGCCTGCGGAGTGTTGTTTTCTCTTCCCCTGCTTCTCGTGTTCGGCGCGCTGCTTGTGGCGGCGGATGCGATCTTCAAATCCATCGTTGCCAAAATCCTGGATTTCGATTTTGCCAGCCTGGTGTCTCACGCCGTCCTCATCATCTTTTTCGCCTGGATCGCGGCCGGGTACCTGCGCGGGATGACTCTGGGGACGGAGTGCGATATTTCGTCGCGGGTGCGGCAGCAGTGGGTTTCGCTCGGAATCGTGGAAGTTGGAATCCCCCTGGGCTTGCTCAACGTGCTGTTTCTCTCGTTCGTGGTCATCCAGTTCCGTTACTTCTTTGGTGGAGCGACATCGGTCATCCTGACCCCGGGCCTCACTTACTCAGAGTACGCGCGTCGCGGATTCTTCGAACTGGTTACGGTTTCGGCGCTGGTGTTGCCCTTATTGCTGCTGGCTCATTGGGTCCTCGTGAAGAACAACCTCCGCGCCGAGCGCATATTTCGTTGGCTCGCGGGCTTCCAGCTCGTACTTCTGGCCGTCATCATGGTTTCGGCCTTTCAGCGGATGAGGATTTACCAGGAGGAATACGGCCTCACACAGCAGCGCCTTTATCCCACCGCCTTCATGGCGTGGCTCGCGGTGGTGTTTGTGTGGTTCGTTCTAACAGCGTTACGCGGCCAGCGCGAGCGCTTCGCCTTCGGCGCCATGGTCGCAGGCTTTGTGCTGATTGGTGCGTTGCACATCGCGAACCCGGACGCGCTGATCGTCCGAGTAAACGTGGCGCGCATGGCCGAGGGGAAGCAGTTCGATGCGCTGTATGCCTCAAGCCTCAGCGCCGACGCGGTGCCGGAGCTATTGGCTGCGGTGCCCCGAATCCCTGAACCCGACCGCTGCATCGTCGCAGGAAGGTTGCTGGATTCCTGGGCGCAGCCTGAAGTAGATGACTGGCGATCCTGGAACTACTCCCGATCTCGAGCTCAGGACTTAGTCCGCGCGAGTGCGACTATGCTCCGGCCCATCGCCTGTCCCGTAAGCTCGAAGTCCGACTAGAAGTCTGAAGGGCGGTGAGGGGCACACCTCCCTGATCCTTGTTCGCAGGCCTACCCCGGCGTTCTTGGCTGAACAAACCTCGGCCCCAGCCAAACGAGCGCGACGGCGTCGATCAGGAAGTGGGACGAGATCGAAGGATAGAGGCTTCCGGTGCGGACGAACGGAACCGTCAACAACGCGCCGAGGAGTGCCGAGCGGACCATACCATGAACGCCTTGATAGGCGTGTGCCAACCCGAAGCCCAGGGACGAAACGACCAATGCACAGGTGATTGAATCGCTCCAATCGAGAAGCCGGGGAAACAGAAAACCCCGGTAAAGCAGTTCCTCGCAAATTGCCGCCGTGGGGGCAACCAGCACGACCGCGAGCAACCTTTCCCGGGGCGTCCGCGGGATGAGGATTTCCACCAAATCCGAATCGGGAGGCCACAAGCCGCGGCTCTCCAGAACCATCATCAGAGCCAGGCCCGCCAGCGTTCCCAGCGTCAAACCTGCAGTCCAAATTCCGAACCGCGCGGCGGGCAAGGAACGTATCCCCGCAGAGGCGAGGCCAGAGCCCCCGAGTAACAAGAGCCCAATCGCCATTACCGTAAGAACCCACTGGGAGACTACAGCCGAGACGTAGAGGTCGATTCGCGGAATCAGGCGAAGCTCCGGTCGTCGCGCCGTGAAAAACGAAAGCATCGGCACAGCAACCAGGATAACGAGTACGAATACGAAATCGAGCGTGTGACTGAGCATATTTGGGTAAAGGCAATCGCCCGAGAAGTCTTTTCGTCAGTGCAAAAGATAAGCGCCGAGCACGGCCCGGCAAAGGTTGCGATAGTTCTCAATGGAGGTCGTTTCCGGCGCCATGAGCCATTGGAGGCAGTAACCATCGACCAGAGCCCGAATGGTCGCGGCGGCTTCCCTGGGGGGAACGCGACGGAATTGGCGCAGCCGGATGCCATCCTCAATCAGTGCGGTGTCGCGTTGCCTGCACTCTTCGAGGAAGCCCGAAAGCAGCGCCCGGAAGCGTTCCGAACGAGCTCCCAGTGGCAGGTAGTCAAAGAACACCAAATAGAGCTTCCGATTGACTTCAGCGCTGTGGAACAGCACCTCCAGTTCCGCCGCCAGTCGCGCGCGGGGTGTATCGGCCGAGTGGGCAACTTCGTCCAGGCTTCGGCTGACCTGAGTGAGGAGCCACTTGAGGACCCCGTAGAGAAGGTCGTCCTTCGTCGAGAAGTAGTAGAGGGCACCGCCCTTGCTCGAGTGGGCCCGGGCAACGACCGAATCGATTGTCACTGCCTGGATGCCTCGTTCCAGGATTTCCGCATAGCCCGCCCGTACCAGCGCTTCGCGGCGACGGTCGGCAAGTTCCGGATCAGCGCGTCTTGGGCTCAAATTCATCCTCCGTTATTAAAAAGCGGTCTGGACGGATTATAATTATATCTGCTAATTTGTCAATATACTATGAGCTCACAGAGCTTTCTATTTGCAAGTGCACCAAGCAAGCTCCAAGTGGGTGGCCAGTCCGCTTGCCTCCCTACGTGGGTCGTGTTAGTCTCAAGGTGGTTCCGGCTCATGAGCACCCCCGCAAAGAAACTCCAAAACCTCCTGGGGCTTTCCAGGGACGAACTCGAGCACTTGGCCGAGGGTCTTGGCCAGCCGAGGTTTCGAGGTCGCCAGCTTTACGAGGCCCTATACAAGCAGCGTGCAACCGACTTCCAGAGAATGACCAACCTGAGCCAGGCATTCCGGTCGGAGCTTGCCGGACGCTATCTCATCGCGTATCCCCAGATCGACCGCCAGTTCCCTTCAAGAGACCTGGCTGTTCGCTACCTCCATAGGCTCGAGGACGGCAACTCTATCGAGACGGTTTACATGCCCGACGAGACCCGGACCACCCTCTGCCTTTCCAGCCAAGTCGGCTGCGCCGTGGACTGCAAGTTCTGCTTTACGGCCCTGCTTGGGGTCAAGCGTAACCTGACTTCCTGCGAGATCATAGGCCAGGTCCTCACCGTCGCCGCCGCGCAGGCAATTCCTCATCGTGCCCGGCTGAACCTGGTTTTTATGGGCATGGGCGAGCCGCTCCTCAACCTCCCGGCGGTGATGAAGGCAGTGCACATCATTGCCGACCCCAACGGCCTGGGCGTGCCCCTGCGGCGGATCACTATTTCGACGGCGGGGATTGTACCCAAAATCCGCGAGCTGGCCCTCGACCCCATGCGCCCCAAGCTCGCCGTCTCACTCAACGCTTCCACCGACGCGCAGCGCGACGCCATCATGCCCATCAACCGCAAGTATCCGCTTGCGCAACTCCTTCAGGTTTGCCGCGATTACCCGCTGCGCCCGCGCGAGCACCTGACGTTCGAGTACGTCATGCTCGACGGCGTGAACGACGCCGACGCCGACGCGCGTCGGGTGGTGAAATTGCTCGAAGGCCTGCGCGCCAAGGTCAACCTGATCCCTTACAACGGTGGGCCGGAGCTTCCGTTCAAATCTTCTCCGATGCGCCGCGTCATGGCCTTTCAGGACATCCTCGTCGCGCGCGATATACCCGCCTACATCCGGGTTTCCCGCGGCCAGGACGTCCGCGCCGCCTGCGGGCAGCTGAGTTTGGCAGGGGTTGGGGATTAAGCGCGTGTGGCGTAGTGGGTTATTCTCGGCGCGATTCGTCAACCGAATACATGCCACACAACGGCAAGTCTGCGCCACGCATTATAAAAGGGCGCCCCTTTCGGGTAGGCTGGGTTTGCTGTGATGAGCAGTGAACAAAGCCTCAGGAAAGGAGCACCCGATGAACAG
>JACQNR010000229.1 GCA_016202975.1 Acidobacteriota bacterium | reverse complement strand
GCTCTACCGGCGTCGCGCCCTGATCGAAACGGTGTTCTCTTCGGTGAAGCGCAAGCTCTCGGCTCGCGCGCCCGGTCGCTCGCTCCGGATGCAGATGCGCCAAGCCCTGCTGCTCGGGCTGAGTTTCAACCTCTACCGCTTGAGGCATCGCTACCTTTTCCTGAGGATGTCAACAGAGCCAAATGGCTTCTAGTGATTTCTTGCCCTCCCCAGGAAACAAAGGCGTATTGTGCCTCTTCAGAACATCTGAGCCAGGATTTCCGATTTGGCTTCTTAGCCACCAGCGATGATATGTCCAACCTCGTCCGTTGGAGTCGTTCTTCTAATTTTGTTTTTCATCCCGAGCGACTTCAGCGGCAATCATGCCTGAGAATATCCGCCCTAAGGGGTGACGATGGGGTTCCTCGTGCCAAGATCATCTGCTCCAATATTCCCTCATGTTGATGAACACTTGCTCCCTCTCATCCATTGACGTCACGGGGTTGGATTTCTGTTCAACCGGCAACCATCCGACGTCGCGAACCGCCACATCGGTGTTGAACCGGGGAACGGGTTGCGGGCGCGTGCAATAGACAAACGCCGTCGCACAGTAGTCATCGGAGCGCTCATAGAGGCCGAACATGCTGCCGTTGCTGAACTCCATCCACCCATGCCCTGTCGTGGGATGATTCTGCTTGTAAGCCTCGAATTGTGCTTCCTGCCCTTTCGCGAACCCAGCAGCTCCAATTTGTTGAATTGTGACGCGCAGGTCGTCTGAGAACATGATGGGGTCGGGAATGTGCCAGCGATAGAAGCTCACAAGGTCCGGGCCCAGCTGAGAACCTGGCGCGGCCTCGGGCGCCGGAGCGGGAATGTTGATTGGCGCGCCAGCATAAGGACCGTAATGGCGCCCCAGGCCCCACGCGCTGCCTACATAGTCTTCCAGGCCAGTGCCACAGATGGTTGGAAAGTCTCGATCGCCATCCCGGTAGATTTTGACCTCGCCCTCGCCGTACCACATGCCTTTTTCGAGGACGCGCACACCCAAAGCACACCCCAGAAAGCGGCCCGGGCCCTTCAGCCCCTCCGCGATCACAAAGTCTCGCCGTAATGTCGTTGGATTCTCACGACGAAACGTCGCATGCAGATAGCTCCTGTTCTCCCGAATCGATGGCTCCAATGTGTAATCGATCTGGTAGAACAGAGCGATATGCCGCACCGAGTCGTTTGTGAACTCCACGCGGATCGAGCGCGCGAAGGGGATGGGGATGAATGAATTAAGTCCGCGGCCTTCGTTGGCGGAAACCATGGCCGAGTAGTATTCCGCGACCCGACCATGAGGTAGTCCAAAGAAATCGAGAATGGGAACGCAGATGCTTGGTTCAGACAGTCCGTCATAGAAGACTTCCAAGCACAGCGCCCGCGCTACTTCTGGCGCAAGACCGCTGAGCATCGTCCAGATGTGACGTAACGTGCCAGGCCCCTTGATATCAGCCAGCACCACCTTCTCACCCGGGTCAACGATACGAAAAGGGCGGTCCTTTCGACCGTTGCCGATTTTGGCTCCGTTTCCGCGATCCCCTGTAAGGTTCTCAAAACTGACCGACCGACTATCGAGGCGGGGATCGATATAGGTAGGATCCAGCACATTGCCTGAGGTTCGAATCGAGCCCATGGATGAATTCGTCTCGGTCGCTGTCGCAATGCTGGCAGTCCGCTCAATGCCCGCTGCGTTCACACCGGGGGCAGAGTCTTTCGCCGAACTCTCGGCTGTCAACGCACACAGGACGGCGGCTGGGCCGCTGGTAACCGTCAGAAACCTCCTGCGCTTCATAATAGAGCACCTCCTATCGCCTCTTTGGGTCGTCGGGCTACGGTAATTCCGGTCATCATGGGTGCCGTCTCAAACCTCCGATGGCTAGCAGCACCAACCACGAGCCTTTCGGCACTGGACTGCGCTCAACTCAATTTGTGTTCTAACTCTAACGTCTTCGCCATTCAAGGCGTCAACGCCTTCCCAGATGCTTTGCGAAAAACTTAACCATGACTTCGTAGGCGTCCCGTGACTCGGGCAAATCAGCGTCAAAATAAAATGCGTGCCACATGCCATCCCAAACATGAAGGTCCGCCTCGATACCTACCTTGACAAGCTTTGCGTGGGTATTCACAGCGGCGCTGAGCTCGCCCGCACGTGTTCCGGTGATCAGAAGAGTCGGCGGAAATTTCGCCAACATTTCCGGTGAAACGACCGGCGACATCAGTGGATCTTTTAGATCATGGTCGCCGTAGTAGTATTTTTCGCCGTAGTCTGGGGGCGTATTCGGCGACAAAGGGGGCTGTCCGTTTATCGGCGGAACGGTGAAATAGGCATCTCCTCCCCAGGTCGCATCAGCGGAGGCGCAAAAGATTCCAATCGCCCCCGGCGCGGGGAGCCTCTCCTTCTGAAACCAGGCCACCGCCTCTGCAGTCAACAGACCCCCTGCTGAGCATCCATAGATGCCGATGTCTTGCGGCTTGTAGCGCTTTAGCAAAGCTTGATAAACCCCGGCGACGTCTTCGCTCGCCGCGGGGAACTGGAACTCGGGCCCCTGTCGATAATCAATGGATACGACTTCGATTTTGGCCATTGCTGCGAGCGGAGCGGATTCGATCAAACCTATCGAACTGGCATCGCCCACCGCAAATCCACCACCGTGCAAATTGATGAGGACTCGGTGACGGTTCACACTCACGATCCCGCTTTTCGGAGTGACAACCACGGTGTGTACTCCCGAGAAAACCTCCTCTCGGCTATCGACCGGGTAGCGTTCCAAGATGCGTTTTCGCATAGGCTCCATCGAAAGCTTCACCCCCTCCCGAATTTGCGCGAAGTCTTTCTTGAAGTCGGTGGCGGGTGCCGGCGAAGAGGACTTAAGCAGCTGCTCCAGCAATGATTTCTTAGCTTCCGGGCTCATATAAACCGAGAGTGGCAAATCAAACGCCGGTACATGCACGGTACCGTCCTGTGCCACCGCAACGGTTGATGGCTTTGCATCGTCCGCGCCTAAAACGGCCACCCCAGTCAATATGCAGGCCGTCATCACGAGGGATAGCAAACCGTATCGAGGTTTTGTACTCATTTATTTCGTCTCCAAGCGTCCAGCAACAAATTCGTTATCGCCTTTTCGATCGGTCTTCCGTATATTCTGGAGCGCTCTTCCTGCGACCTTCTAACAGGAATTTCCATTTTAGCTCCCAACAGGCCGGCACTATACACCCCCAGTGGTTTTCTAACGCACCATTTTGCTTTGGCGGGTCCAGGGGCTGGGGACAGGGCCCTGTCTACCGTATCGCGTGTCCCGAAACTGCGGACTGCGACTTTCCCATCCGTTCTTGTGAGGCACCGCTTTGTCCCTGGTGAATTAGGATCGATTTCCCGGCTGCCACAGCCTGGGCTATCCCGCCGGAAGGGACAGCCCGACTATCCGTAGCAGCATACTGCAAACTTCCGTCTCGTCAGGTGGGTCTCCGCAGGTAGAAGCCAGTAGTATCGCGAGTGTTTGATCAGACGGCCGCCCGTCTTCACCAGCCTGTGTTGCAAGCTGGTCAAGGACCAGCCATGGATCTTCTTGGGCAGTCCCAGCCGCACCTCGTTAGACTGGAACCAGTGGCAGCTCACGCGGGTCATCTTCACCGCTTGCTTGCCCTCCGTGACCCTCCGCTCGGCGGTGCCGCGCCTGTTATAGAACCGCACGACTGGCCGGCTGTCGGTCTTCAGATTGGTCCCGATGAATCCGAGGCGAGGAAACAGGTCCCCGGAGTGGAACTCCACCCTCGCCACAACGCGCCGCGTCGTCTGCCAACTCGCCGCTTGGTGCAGGAAGCGCTTGTACCGTACTAGGGGCTTGTGATTCGGCCGGCCACTGGCGGCTCAGCAGCTCCTCGATGTCCCGTTGTAGGCTGTCGTTCGTCGGGATGCGAATGGCGCACCTTACGCCTCGGTCTCCCAGCGCTTCGTAGACCTCCGCCTTGGCTAAGGCAGCATCGGCAGAGATCATTCCCAGGTTGGAGTGAATCCCAAGCGCTGGTTACATCATCACTGCGCCGAGAGCAGCTACTCCCCAAAGGCCCAGAGCACTGGCTTTCAGGCGACATACCCGGTATTGAGACCTCGGGGACAATGCGCGGCTCGCCACATCGGGCCGCAACGGCACGAGCCCCGCTGGACCCATTTCGGTCCGGATGGAGTCGATCCAGAGATCACCGCAGATAGCATTTTCCGAGACGCCCAACGCAACTTGATCGACCGCGCCGTGCCACTCCCAGTCAAAGGAGTAGGTAATCGGATCTGCCGTTCTGATGGTTACACAGCCCCCCATGCCTTGCTGCAAATTGGCGCTCAGATTCGAGCTAGATGACATAACTCAGCGCTTTTTGACATTTGGGCGAAGCTGCTTCCACCCCGTTTTACTTAAGACTTTCTCCTCATGATCAAGTCGCTAGCCCAAGGAAAGTAGCCTTCCGAACCGTTGGCCAGCTCAACGGTGAAAATTGCTTTGAGCGGGCTGGGCGGCTTAATCTCCAGACCCGCCATGGCGAAAACCTCATTCGAGATGGTGCTAATCCTCAGCTTGCCGATTCGGATCGCCTGCAGCTCGAGGCTCTGCGTCCGACCAAAGTCCGTTGATCAGTCCCACAGTGCGATCTACCAAGATCTTTCCGCCTTCCGGGCCTACCACATTGCTTTCCACGATGGCACTGTAACTGCCACCCCGGACGGCCTTCTCGGTCGGCAGGTAGGGACCGGCTCCGAGGCCGGATCCGACAAGCTGGACTACAAAAGTCTGCAGGGCCTTGCTGCGCGCCTGGATGCGAATCCCGTAGTCCGTGAAGAGCTCGAATTCGTTGGTACACACAACCACATCCCCGATGCGGAGCACGTGTAGCTCCATCTCGTATTTCGGTTGCGGGTCGGTTCTTTGCTTCTCGAACCGCTTTACGACGTCTCCATACCACTTCATCTCCAAGTAGGCCTGGTCGGCCGCCTTCGGATCTGCGGCAAACCGCGCCGCGTCTTTGTCGCACACCGCCTTCGCTTCCGCGTATTCCGCCTCGGTGACCAACCGCATCGGCAACGTCAGCGTCTCCACCTTGTGGACCAACGGTACGTCGGCGTGGCGATCATTCTTTACGGTTTCGAAGGCTTCCTCAACGGCAAGCACGATACGCCGGGCTATTTCGTCCAGACGGCTCAAATTGCGGAGTTTGCGCATCCGTTCCTCGGCCGCCTTACGGTACATCAGGTGCGGCGACTGGTCACCCGCGGCGCCGACCATGCCCAACACACACAGGTCTGCGCCAAAGCGTTGCCGTAGTGCCACGCGCACCGGATGCCAGAAGTCGGCGTTCACCGTAGTGTCAGTCTCAACTTCTTGCGCCGGGCAGGCCACCTCGATGACCGTGGCGATTAGCTTCCCGTCTTGATTCCAGAAGAAGAGCATGTTGACGTCGTGATCTTCGTAGCCCTCCAGACCTCGGAAATCCGGTACATTGGTATCACCGTACATTTTCGCAGATCCATCGGCGTAAGCAGCGCGTCGGTTATAGCCCACCACGGCATGACTGAGCCCCCACGTAACGCTCCCGGGTCGCCGGGCGTTCCAGGCTTGTGCGATCGCTTCGGCCACGCGTTGGGCGAAGAAAGCTCGGTACCCATCGACCTGCGTAACGCCTTCCTTGGGAATCCGATACCAGCCATTCTCCAAGACGGGCGCTGTGTGCGTGTGGGTTGCGTTCAAGAAGATCTTATTCACGCCCAACTTGGGCAGACGTTTGTGCACCTCGTCGCGGACCTGCGCCAACAACTCCTTCGGGACCTCGACAAGATCGCAGGAGACCATAATTGCCATGTCGAGCGATCGGTTGCCCTCGCTTGATTCCAAGGCCACGACGTTGGCCGTCAGAGGTGTCGCAGTCGCGTGGGCGATCCGTAGCTCGAATAGCCCCATCAAGGCTGCGGGAAGCGATGGCGTGATGTCGGCGGTCGCCGTGCCAATGCGCAATTCCGCTGCGCATAAGTTCGCCGCCCAAAATAGCGTGAAGAGAAAAAGGCCAACTTCGCTTTGTTTGAATTTGCACATCAGGTCCTCTCCTGTATGCTCATAACCCTCTCTCAACCGGAATTTCCATCATGGACTCCGGCCCGACCGACAACATACGTCTCATTTCCGCTGAAGTCGAACATCCATGTTATCCCCTCCCGTCATTTGCTTGCGGTGCGATCTGGATCAACTCCCCGGTCTCATTGTTGCTTCTTCACTTCGCATGCTCCGCTACCGAGGGCAGTGCGCAGAGGGATTGCTTCAGTCCGGCACCACTTGGGCCAGGAGGTTCATCGTGCATGGTCCCCGGCGTTTGTGCAGCCGCCGTTGAACAAAACCGGAGAAACGCATGCGCCAGTACTTCCAGGGTATCGACTGCCACAAGGGCGCCCCTTGCCGTCAGGAAAGGCACAGCCTCCTCCCTCCATCGTTTTTGGAGGTCTGGCTCCTGAACCATGCGACAATGTTCACGATCCGGAAGCGCGGCTAATCCGGAGAGCAATGTCTTCGGAATACTTCGGTGACTGGAGGACCTGGGCCCCTCCGCGACATGTGAATTGCTCCTTCTTGTCGATGCCACCCGTTTTCGTGTTCACCCAGGTTGCCAGGTAGGAACCTGCAGGGAGGTCGAGCGTCAGACTAAGCTGACGATGTGTGGCGTCCACCTCGGTACGCGACCAGCCGTCCTTCTCTTTCACCACGCGCCCGTGGCCGACGTAAATAGCGTAGGATTTCCCGGCATCAGCCAACACGTACGCCGAGGAATCCGTGGGCAGGCCCTCTTTGATCACCGAGGGGGCAGGAGCCATTCTCAAGAAGTCCAGATTCTCCATAAAAGTTCGGAGAATGCTGAACTGGCGCCTGAGCGCGGGGCTACCGCCGCCCGGCTGTCCTGCGGGTAGCGCAAAACTGCCATCCTCGTGGCCGACGGTAAAAGAATAATCTAAACCGATAAAAAGCGCTCCCCCGGCAAGAAGCGTCCCCCAAGCTTGAAGTCGGTAAGGGGCGTCAGCGGTTTTCCCACCGGTTTCGTTGACACCGAGGGGCTTTCCAACGCCGTAGCTTAACCTCACGGCCTCGGGCCCGGCGTGCGACGGAAACACCGAAGCTTGAGGAACGGGGTTCTCGACCTTCTGTACTTTCCTTATCTTCGTCCCGACCATATCAAAGCCAAACTCCTGCGCAATGAGGTGCCGCGCGGCGAACGATGACTCGGCTTCAGCTATGGTTGCCGCGATGTGAGCTTCCCAATCCCGCGGCACGCGCGGGGACCATGGCTCGTTGCAGATCTCGTAATAGACATTATCGAAGTCGCGCAGCTCGTTCACTATCTTCCGCACCATAGCATCCTGCACCGCAAGCAGGCGAGGGTCTTGCAACGTCAGCGCATCGGCCCCAGGTAGATTACCAATGCCATTGATGTTGTTCCGGGCGTTCCAAGGGCTGATTTCCCAGAAGTGGTCCCCTACATGTGGCACGTAGTACGGACAGAACAGGCTCACCTCTACGACGATTCCTCGCCGGCTGGCCTGCTCTACAACATCTTTCAATCTCTTGAAGTACGCCTCATTCCACTTGCTCAGGTCAAATTTGTTGCCGCCGTCAGCGGCTCCGGGCTGGTTTGTGCGCGGCCACGGGCAAATGAAACGGTCTGCCAAGGGCGCCAGCGTGTTCTGGACGATTTCGAAATCGATACCCGGCCCGAACTTCCCCGGTCGCTCGCGATACTGCCCCGTGAAGATGCGAGTCGCATTAAGTCCAGCAGCCTTTATGGCGTCGAGATACCGCACATAGTTGAAATCAAGGTTCATCACCGAGCCGTAATGCTCACTGGAGCCAATCAACACCGTGGGTTGGCCGCGGAATAAGAAGTAACGTGGATTTTCCGGGTGGAGCCGCAGCGGCTCCGCCCCCAGCGCCCCAGCGCTCACAAGCAGCATTACCATCAGTGCATTTCCAATGTTCATCCTTACTCCGCGTTCATCTTGTCCCCTGGTCATGTCGTCGGCCTCTTTAGTTTGATTTCTTGCCCTCGCCAGAAAACAAAGGCGCATCTCTGCGCCTTTGTTACCTGACAACGCTAGTGTAGTCCTGCGCTAAACGCTCAGAATTCCCATTTCAACCCGAATTGTGCAATCCGGGCATCGTAGGCTGTTTGGATTTTGCCAAATGCGGGCGAAGCTCTATTCGCGACGGGATTCGCAAAATTCACATTGTTGAACAAGTTGAAGATCTCAGCACGAAACTGGATTTTGCCCAGGCGTTCCTTCCCGAGCGAGAAACGTTTTATGATCCCGAGATCGGTCTTCGCAAACCCGGGCCCAATCAGGGCATTCCGCCCCAGGCTCCCGAATTGCCCCTCGGGAGGAAGATCAAACGCCGCTTTGTCGAAGTACGCCGCCACGAGCTCGCCATGCGATCGGTTCGGGTCCAGGTGCGGGTTGCCTACTAGATTCGGTCTCTGCGGGCCAACGACGCGCCCACCCCCAATCAATGCTCGGTCGAAGCCCAAGACAGTGTTAAACGGGATGCCAGTTGTGATCCGTTCCATAACGTTCAGCTGCCACCCGCCGAAGGCCGATGTTAGCGCTCCCCTGTTCCGCAAGAATGGAACATCCCAGATCCCATTGACGGACAGGATATGGCGCTGATCCATGTCGGACATTGCACGGTTTCCCTTCCTGTAGTCGTTAGGGTCTTGCACAACCCCTGCGCCGGGAGTCGAGGAAGTGGATGAGTCGTCGATGGATTTCGAGTAAGTATAGGCGAGCTGCAAGGAATACCCCTTTGACCACCTCTTCAGGAGTTCGGCCTGGAGTGAGTGGTAG
>JACQNR010000228.1 GCA_016202975.1 Acidobacteriota bacterium | reverse complement strand
GTCTCGCCGAATCTTCCCAGCGTGCGATACGTCTGCAGGGCAAGCACGCCGCCCGTAAAGAAACCCGTCAGAAGCACAATGGGCAGCGATCCGAAGCCGATAATGTCCATCTGGACGAGTGTATCAATCACGTAGCGCGGGCGGGAGAAGGCGTGTCGGACGGACTTGAAGAGGAGTTCAGTAAACTCCTGCACGGCCAGTACTTTGCCCTTGATAAAGGTGTCGAGCAAGCCGGTCAGTCCTCCGCGGCTGGGGGCGTCCGGAAATGCAGCGAAACTTCCGCCCGCTGGCAATCTAGCCATGAGGGAGCGAGGGAAGTCAAGGGCAAGAAACCGCGCCGATTCGGGAGACTGACGCAAAACTGCAGACTGATGCTGCAACTGACCTTCGCCCAGCATCTTCACGTTGCCATCGGAGGCTACATATGTTAGTCTACACACCTTCGGGGCAGGCCACCGCCCAGGGCCGGCTTGCTGCCCGCGACCGGGGAGGTGGCGCCATCGACGGTCATCAAAATCTCGAGGAACGAAGCCAGAATGTTATTGAAAACAAAGGATCGGGCTGAAGGAGCCATGCACAAGTGCCGGCCCACCTTTCCTGTTGCCCTATTCTCTTGACAAGACTTGGAGCATCTCTTAACTTAGAAAATCGACTCTCTTTCCTGACCTGACAGGAGTTCTGCCGTGAAAATTGTATTCTGTGCGTCCGAAGGTGTGCCGTTTTCGAAGACTGGGGGGTTGGCCGACGTGGTCGGAGCGCTACCCCAGGCGCTCGCCGCCAACGGCCATGAGGTGCAGGTTATCCTGCCGCGCTATAAGGCGACCAAGCCCGCCAAAGTCCACCCCAACGGCCGGTCGGTCACGCTGGCCCTTTCCGGCAGCTTTCGCTACGCGAACGTTCAGGATGCTGGCGAGTCCGGAGGCGTACGCACCTATCTCGTTGACCTTCCGCAGTACTTCGACCGGGAAGGGCTTTACACGGTGAACGGGAAGGATCACCCCGATAACCACCTTCGATTCGCGGCTTTTTCCCTTGCCTGCATTGAATTTCTGAAGCGATCGGGAACGGCGCCCGATATCCTTCACTGTCACGATTGGCAGAGCGCCCTGCTTCCGGTCTATTTGAAAAGCCTTTACCGCGGTGACGATTTTTATTCGAAGACCGGAGTGGTGTTTACCATTCACAACATCGGCTACCAGGGACTTTTCCCGCCCTCCATCCTGCCGGAAATTTCGGTCGATTCGAGCCTCTACACGATGGAAGGCCTGGAATTCTGGGGGAAGGTGAATCTGCTCAAAGGCGGGCTGGTCTATTCGGACTACATCACCACCGTCAGCCGCAAGTACGCAGAGGAGATTCAGACGGCGGAATTCGGTTACGGCCTGGAAGGGATTCTGGCGAAGCGCGCCGACCGCTTGCAGGGAATTCTGAACGGTGTCGATTACGACGTCTGGAGCCCGGCGAATGACAAACACATCGCGGCGAAATACGGCCCGCAGGATTTGGCGGGCAAACAGGCCTGCAAGAAGGCGCTGCTCCAGGCGATGGGGGCTGCGAGTCCCGTGCTCGACCGTCCAGTGATCGGCATCGTTTCGCGTTTCGCCGCGCAGAAAGGTTTTGATTTGATCGCGGGGATTGCCGAACAGCTCATGGCCATGGACCTTTACATCGTAGCTCTCGGCACCGGCGAGCCCCAGTTCGAGGAACTCTTCCGCACGATGGCTGCGAAGTATCCCGACAAATTCCTCGTCCGCGTCGGGTTCGATGTCGCGCTTTCGCATCAGATTGAGGCGGGCTCGGATATGTTCCTGATGCCCTCCCGCTACGAACCCTGCGGCCTGAACCAGATTTACAGTTTGAAATACGGCACTGTGCCTGTGGTGCGGGCCACCGGCGGCCTCGATGATACCATCGAGCCGTTTGGCGGCAAGACCGGCACGGGCTTTAAGTTCAGCGACTACACGCCGGAAGCGCTGCTGGGCGCGATCGAGCAGGCGGTGGCTTGCTATCGACAACCCAAAGCGTGGCGCCAGGTCATGATCAATGGAATGAAGAAGGATTTTTCGTGGTCCAATTCCGCCAAGCAGTACATTAAGGTCTACCAGGCGGCGAGGAAGACGAAATCTGAACTCAAAGCGGCATCAGCTGCATCTAATGCCTAGTGGAAGAGGTTGATTAGATTCTTGGAAGGATGTGCAGTTATGTCGGGTAACCACGTGGTGACTTTTACGGATGAGAATTTCGAAACGGAAGTCCTGAAATCGGACAAGCCCGTTCTGGTGGATTTCTGGGCGGAATGGTGCAGCCCCTGCCGCATGATGGCGCCGACGGTCGATGCCCTGGCCAAGGAATACGCAGGGCGGGTCAAGTTCGGAAAGATGAACGTGGATGACAGCCCCTCGACTCCCCCGCGTTACCAGGTTCGTGGAATTCCCACACTCCTGATATTCAAGGACGGCCTGGTTGCCGACCAGTACGTGGGCGTAACCTCGAAAGATACGGTTGTGAAAATGCTCGAGCGTGCTCTCTAAGGTTTCTTGGTCGGGGTGCTGGCTGTTCCCCATCCCTGAAAAAGGAAGGCCCGCTTTAGAAAATCAGCGCCCCGGATTTCCCTCGCTCACGGCCCGCAAGAACCCATTTAATCCGATGTAGAATGGAGCGCGCAAACGTAGCTCCTAAGAGTTCAAAGTTATGTGGCAAAACATCGTCGTGGTCGGCGCACAGTGGGGTGACGAGGGCAAGGGCAAGGTGGTCGACGCTCTCGCGGATTACTTCGACATCGTAGCCCGCTATCAGGGCGGGGCGAATGCCGGCCACACGGTCGTGGTCAACGGGACGAAGTTCATTCTGCAGCTCCTCCCCACGGGAGTCGTCCGGCCGGGCAAAATCGCGGTGATTGGCAACGGCGTGGTGGTCAATCCCGACGCCCTCCTCGGCGAGGTCGAACGCGTGGAAGAGGCGGGAGTCGCGGTCGGGAATCGTCTGCTGGTGAGCGACCGCGCCCATCTGATTCTCCCCTATCATCGCATCCACGAAGTCGCCGCCGAGCAGGCGCGCGGCGTAGGCAAGATCGGCACCACGGCAAAAGGCATCGGTCCTTGTTATGAGGACAAAGCCGGCCGCCGCGGGCTGCGGGCGGGCGACCTGCGCAATCCCGAAGAGTTCAGGCGGAAGTGCGCCGAAGTAGTCGCGGAGAAAAACCGCATTGCGTCCGCCCTTTTTGCGGGAACTCCCCTTGAAGCCGACAGCATGGTGGAAGAATACTTCCAGCGCGCCCGCGCCGTGGCGCCCTACGTCACCGACACTTCCGTTTTTCTCAACAACGAAATCACCAGCGGCAAGCGCGTTCTCTTCGAAGGCGCCCAGGGGACATTGCTCGACCTCGACCACGGAACTTATCCGTTTGTGACTTCTTCAAGCGCCTCGGCGGGGGGCGCGTGCACGGGGACGGGTGTCGGACCGACCCGCATCCATGCCGTGGTCGGTGTCTCCAAGGCCTACTGCACGCGCGTCGGAAGCGGCCCGTTTCCGACCGAGGCGTCCGGCCCGGAAGGCGACAAGCTGCGCGAACGCGGGGGCGAATACGGCGCCGTGACGGGACGCCCGCGGAGCTGCGGATGGTTTGACGTTCCGGCGATGCGCCACAGCGTCCGGCTGAACGACCTTCGCGCCCTGGTCATTACCAAGCTCGATATTCTCGACCACCTCGCGGAGATTCCCGTGGGCGTTGAGTACGAACTCGGCGGAAAGCGCTTTAAGGAATTTCCCTCGGAGCTTGGCACTCTCGAAAAAGCCAAGGTCCATTATCGCATCATGCCGGGATGGCAGCAGCCCACCTTCGGACTGACGGAGTTCGCCCAACTTCCGCCCAAGGCTCAGGATTATCTGAATTTTCTCTCCGACCAGGTGGGTGTCAAGATTGCTATGGTCTCCACCGGACCGGAGCGCCACCAGACGATTTGGCGGAATGAGAATTGGGAAGTATTAAGGAGCCAGAGGGCAGAAGCCAGAAGCAAGTAGCAAGAAGTAAGAGGTAAGTAGTCTGGCGGCCTTATACCTGAATCGCATTAATCGGGCCGAGTCCGTATTCTGACTTCTGGCTTCTGCATTTCACTCATGCACTCCTACCACGACGCCCTCGCGATAATTCGGCAGAAGATGGCTGGCGCAGGTTCGGCCGCCCCCACGGAAATTCTCCGCCTCGAACACGCTCGGGGTCGCGTCCTGGCTGAAGACATCGCCGCGGACCGCGACTATCCCCCTTTCCATCGTTCGACGCGCGACGGTTTCGCCGTTCGCTCTCCCGACCTTTCATCTGTTCCTGCAACTCTGACCAGCCGGGGCGAAGTCCGCGCGGGCGAGCATTTCGACGGCAAGCTCGGCCCGGGGGAGTGCGTCGCGATCATGACGGGTGCGCCGCTTCCCGCCGGGACGGACGCGGTGGTGATGCTGGAACACGCCCGCATGGCGGGATCGGCAGTCACGATCGACCGGGCGGTCACGGCGCGCGAGAACGTTGTGGAGCAGGGAAGCGAAGCGCTTAAAGGGGCGGTAGTCCTCCGGCGCGGAAGGCGCCTGGGCACGGGAGAAATCGGGCTGCTCGCCTCGGTCGGCAAAGCGCGGGTTCAGGTTTTCGTTCCACCACAAGTGGCGATTCTTCCCACCGGCGACGAGGTCGTTCCCGTGGACCGGCTTCCGGAATGGTTTCAGATCCGCAACAGCAATGCACTGGCGCTCGCCGCACAAGTGTCGGCGGCGGGAGGCGTCCCGCAGATTCTCCGCATCGCTCCCGATTCCCGCGACGCGCTTCGCCGCCTGATTGAAGAAGGACTCGAGTCCGACTTACTGGTCCTGACCGGGGGTGTTTCGAAAGGGAAGTACGACTACGTGCGGAACGTGATGGAGGAACTCGGCGCGGAGTTCCACATCGAGGGCGTCGCGATCCGGCCCGGCAAGCCGCTGGTGTTTGGCCGGCTGAAGGGGAAATGGTTTTTCGGTCTGCCGGGGAACCCCGTTTCGACGTTTGTAACGTTCGAAGTCTTCGCGCGGCCCGCCATGGCGCTGCTTGCAGGCGCCGAGTTTGAAGAGCCGATTTTCTTGCGCGCCCGTCTTGCCGAATCTTTCCGGCAGAAGCTGGGTCTAACGGTTTTTGTGCCGGCGCGCGTGGAGACTCGCGACAGTGACCCCATCGTCAAACCAGTCGGCTGGCAGGGTTCGGGTGACCTTGTGGGGGTTGCAGCGGCCAACTGTTTTCTGGTAATTCATCCAGAACAGACGGATCTCGCCGCAGGCGAGTGGGTGGATGTACTTATTAAGAGATGGTGACGAGCGGTGAGTGATGAAATTTAGCGATTTAGCGATTGGGTGAATGAACGCCTAAACGTGTCTATGCCAGTAATCGCTAAATCGCCAAATCACTCAATCGCTAAATTTCCTCACTTCTCCATCGAGGCGGAGCGTTGAAGCGAAGTCTCAGTCACTACGACCGCGGCGGCCGCGCGCGCATGGTGGATGTTTCGGGAAAGCCGGCGACCGTCCGCCGGGCTGTTGCGAGCGTGCTGGTCGAGATGAAACCGGCAACGCGGCGGGCGCTGGGGAGAAATCCCAAGGGGAACCCGCTCGAAATCGCCCGCATTGCCGGGATATCGGCCGCCAAGCGCACCTCCGAATTGATTCCACTTTGCCATCCGCTGATGCTCAGTAACGTTGATGTTACGGCAGAGTTATGCAAGAATGGCGTATTGATTACGTCCGAGGTTCGCACGACCGGTCCCACCGGGGTCGAGATGGAGGCGCTGACGGCCGCGGCCGTGGCCGCGCTGACCGTTTACGATATGTGCAAGGCCCTCGACAAGTCAATTGAAATCACGCGCTTGCGATTGCTGGAGAAGAGCGGCGGCAAGAGCGGAAGCTATCGCGCACACCACCCCTAGGGAATGCGGCTGCCAGGTTTGAAGCGATGTCGAAAGGCCTCAAAATCTTAGTTGTTGACGACAACCCCACCATTCTGCAGCTGCTCATCCAGAGCCTGGAGAAGTGTGGCGAGCTCATCACCGCCACGGACGGCGCCGACGCCTTGATGAAGGCCATCGACATCAAGCCCGACCTGATCTTCTCGGATTATTCCATGCCGGTCATGGACGGCCGCGCCCTCTTCGAAAAGCTTCGCGCCCGCAAGGAGACGCAGAATATCCCGTTCTGCTTTATCGCCTCGCAGAAGGAAATTGACGAGCACCTGCGCATGGTGGTGGATGGCGTTGAGGAATATTTCGTCAAACCGTTCTTCGTCAAGGAACTTGCCGAGCGCGCCCGTCGTCTCACCGCGCGCTTCCAGCAGCAGCGCATCGAGGCGCAGGGCGCCGGGGGCGGGCGCATCGGCGGCAAGCTCAGCGAGATGAACCTGCTCGACTGGATGAGCTCGCTCGAGCAGGGCCGCAAGACCTGCGCGCTGATTCTTCGCAATGGCCCGGACGAATGCACGATGTTCTTCGACGAAGGGCAGGTCTCGCACGCGATTTGCGGCAATTTGAAGGGCGATCAGGCGGTATTCAAAGTTCTCACTTGGACGGAAGGTGACTGGGAACTCGATTTCAGGATGACCTCCACCGAACACACCACCACCATGCCGACACAGGGCCTGATGATGGAAGGCCTTCGCCTGCTCGACGAAGCCAACCGGGACGCGGGGTAGTAGCGCCGCCATCTTGGCGGTGGACAAGGCCGGCTGGAAGCCGGCGCTACTTTGGCAAACCGCCGGTTCTTGTAGCGCCGAGCTTTAGCCCGGCATTTCTTTCCCGAAGCACCATGCCGGCCTGAAGGCCGGCGCTACACACATGCCTTCAACTCTCCGCGCCCACATTCTCGTCCTGAGTGACGCCGCCTCGCGCGGCGAGCGCGAGGACCACTCCGGCCCTGCCGTGCGTCGCTTGCTCGAAGCCCACGGATGGATGGTGGCAGCGATTGAAATTCTCCCGGACGAGTACGGGGAAATCCGTGACCGCTTGGTCCTCCTCGCGGAAAGAGACGAATGCGATGGCATCTTCACCACCGGCGGGACGGGTGTCGCCTTCCGCGATGTCACGCCGGATGCGACGCGCGCCGTCATCGAGCGCGAAATTCCCGGCCTCGCCGAACTGATGCGCGCCGAAGGTTTGAAGAAGACCCGCAAGGCTGTACTCTCTCGTGCGGTTTGCGGCGTGCGTAAGCAAACCATCATCGTCAACCTCCCCGGCAGCCCCCAAGGCGCCGCGGAGTCGCTCGAAAGCATCATTGACCTGCTGCCGCACGTGGTCGATTTGATGAAGGGAAAGACTGAGCACTAGAGTGAGTAGCCACTGCACGGGGTTTGTGCAGTAGGCTGCTTAGGCATGAGATTCAACAACCCACGGCATGAAAATCATGTCGTGGTTACACCTCTCGCGGCGCGATGAAGGATATCAGCGAAGGCGAGCTTCAAAAACTACGCGACCGAATTCGTTCACAAGCGGCGGTCGGAAAATACCGCGTCACAATTCGTGCCCATGCGGAGATGGTGGAAGAAGGGATCAGCCTTGAGGAGGTCCTGGAGGCGCTTCGCCGGGGAGAGATTATGGAATACTACCCCGAACACAGGCGAGGAGACTGCTGTTTGGTCAGCGGCAAAACAGGGCATGGCCGCCACCTTCACTTCTTTTGTACTACGTCGCATCCGCTGTTAATCTTGATTACGGTGTATGAGCCCCGTCCGCCAAAGTGGGTGACGCCGCGTCAAAGGAGAAACCCCGTATGAAGTGCACAATACAGGGTTGTCCCGGCGAATATGAAGCGCGGCGAGTGGTGCACACCGTCAAGCATCACGGTGATGTGATCGTCATCGACCAGGTTCCGGCCGAGGTCTGCACCGTCTGCGGCGACGTTCTGCTGACTCCTGAAACCATTCGACGCATCGAGGCCTTGCTTCAAGCCACCCCGCCGCCGAATCGCAGCGTACCGCTGTACGAGTACGCGTGAACATCCCCGGCGCGGCGGCTCAGCATGGCTAGCATGCGGAGCCCCGCACTTTGTTCGTCGAACTCCCCGGCAGCCCCCAGGGCGCCGCCCAATCGCTCGAAAGCATTATTGACCTGCTGCCGCACGTGGTTGACTTGATTCAAGGCCGCACGGGGCACTAGGTGTTCCAGTCGGGTGGCAAAGAAATCGTTGCGCGATGTTCGCACAGTCATGACCGTCAGGCCCGGCGGGCCGGAAGAGTGTGGCCCGGCGCGTGAGCCCTGGGAAGGTAGCCCCTCACCCGGCCACTGGCCACCCTCTCCCGCCATCGGGGGGAGAGGGCTGAGGTGACGGGGGACCGAAGACCCACCGCTGACGCCGTGGGCCACAAATCCTTGCGTCCCTTCCGGGGCTTAACTCGGCCTGACGCGTTGTGCTAATATCTATCCCGCTGCAGAGGAGGATTCACTTCAGTGCTCAATTCCTACGGACCGATTGTGATCTTCTTCATTATCGCCGCGGCGTTTCCGATCGTGACGCTGTGGGTGATGAAGTTCATTCGTCCCAAGTTCATTCCCACGCCTGAAAAGGTGATGCCTTACGAGTGCGGCATCACGCCCGAATCCGACGCGCGCGGCCGCTACACGGTGCGGTTTTATATCGTCGCCATCTTGTTCGTGATTTTCGACGTGGAAACGATCTTCCTCTTTCCCTGGGCCGTGCAGTTCCAGGTGCTGGGCCTGTTCGGCCTGGTCGAGATGATGGTCTTCCTGGGCATCCTAATCGTCGGATACATTTGGCTCTGGAAGCGCGGCGCCCTGGAGTGGATTTAGGACCTCACGCAGAGGCGCCAAGGCGCAAAGTCACAACCGCTTACCCTCAAAACAAAACATCTTATGTTCTGGTTCCACTCCAGTTGCCGGACCTTCCAAGATATCCTCTTGCCCGCGCTTTTTGCGGAATGTTACGATGCCCCGTTCAATTCCATCAGATCGGAGAGGATTCCATGTCCTACTACAAAGGCTTAAGTCTGGACGGCCAGAGGGCGCTGGTTTTTGGCGGCACGAGCGGGTTGGGGCGAGCGATCGCGCTGGGCCTGGCGGAAGCGGGCGCGGACGTGGTACCCGTCAGCCGCCGGATCGAGGAGGTGCAGAAAGCCGCCGCGGCGATTCGGGCGCTGGGCAAGAAGACGCTTGAGGTTGCCGCCGACGTCACGCTTCGCGAGGACGTTCAGCGCGTCATCGACGTGATGAAAGGAGAGATGGGCCGCATCGACATTCTGGTAAATTCCGCCGGCGCCATCAAGCGCGCGCCCTCACTGGAGTTCGAGGACAAAGAATGGGACAGGATCATGAACGTAAACGTCCGCGGGACGTGGCATACCTGCCAGATGGTGGGTTGTGTGATGAAAGATCAGAACTACGGCCGCATCATCAATATTGCCTCACTGTCATCGTTTGTCAGCGTGCACGAGGTGACAGCCTACGTGGCTTCGAAGGGGGCGGTGCTGCAGATCACCCGCAACCTTGCGGCTGAATGGGCGAAGTACGGTATCAATGTCAACGGTATCGCACCGGGGGTGTTTGAAACGCCTCTGAACCGGGAAGTGTTGAAGGATCCCTCGCGCCGCATGTCGATCCTGACGCGCACGCCCATGCGCCGCTATGGCGAACTCACGGAAATCGCCGGAGCGGCCATCTTCCTTGCTTCACCAAGCGCCAGCTTTGTAACCGGGGAAGTGATCGTAGTAGACGGCGGTTTCCTCGCGCAGGGCATTGGTGAGATGCCTCTCACGCAGCAATAGCCGGATCAGAACTTCCAGTCGGTAGTCACACGGAAAGCATTGCCGCGCAGCGTGCCCAACACCTGAGCATCGTTATAGTAAGTGTATCCGAGGCCCAGGGTGAAGTGATCGCTGAACCTGAATGTCAGGGTGGGACTGACCCGCCCCCCCATCTTGAACGGGTTGTTTTTGTCGCTCCTTCGGACGCCAATCCCACCCGCCAAATCGTAACCCAGGGGGCCGCCCAGCCTTCCGTAGATGCGCGGTGTGAGCAGATACCGCTGGTAAAAGCTCGGATTGTAGATCCCCATCCAGACCCCGCGCTCGCGACCGGCAAACCCGTACCATAGGGATTCGATTCCAAGGTCAAAGGAAATGGCGTCGGAGGCGGCGACAACACGATTGAAATCCACCTCGCCGAAGTGGGCATTATCGCGATAAGCGGGGTCATCAAAGGCAATAGATCTGAAGTGGGCGTAGTCGTAGGCAAGGGTCAAGTCGGTGCGCGCATCAAAGCCGAAGGTCACTCCCGTGCCGAAGCGAGATCGCATGATGCCGTACTTGGTTGCGGTGGGCGTATAGGTGATGGGCGAATAGCTGGCATCAATATCCCAGCGGAAACTCCTGCTGGGCCGGTAACTGATCCCCGCCTCACCGAGCACGCTCGACTTGGCTGAGATGCCAAAGCTGTCTGGAAGGCCCGGGATCCGCGTGAGCAATCCGGGGCCGAATCGCACTGCTCCGGCGCCCATTCGAAGGTACACGCTCTCGCTGACGCGGGTTCTCTGTGAGTACATCACTTCCTGAGGGGCCGTAGTTCCCGTGATCCCTGTGGGAATCTGGTTTCCGTTCGAGTCGCGCCGTGGGCCGGGCGGAGCGCTCGTGGGCAAGGCGCTGAACGATACATAGGAATCCGTCTGCGGGAAGAGGGGAAAGCCCAGAGTGCCTCCGTAGAAGAACGACCTCAAATCCTGATTGGGGAATCCTGTTTGGGCGCCGATCTGTGTTTCAGGGCCGATTTCGCGCGCGTAAGATGCTCTAGTCCGGAGCGTCACCGCGTCCTCATCGCGGATGCGGCGGCGCATCGTGGCAACCTCGGAATTATTGGGGCTAAGGATGTCGGCTCGATCGAGCAGCTCCTTGGTCTTCTTCTTGTGCCGCTGGGCGTGCTCGATGCTGGCGAGTAGAAAGACCGAGTCGAAGCTGTTGGGGTTTGCGGCGACCGCCTTTTCGGCATAGGCCTGGGACTGCTTCTTGTCCCCCTGATAGTAGAGAATCTGCGCCTTGCCCAGCAGCGCGGTGGCGTCGTTGGGATCCTGCTTCAGAACCGTTTCGAAGTGCTGAAGCGCCGCGGGCCGGTTTGAATCACGCAAATCCAGGCGAGCCAGTTGCAGGTGCGCCTCGCGGTTTTGCGGTTCTGCGGCAAGGACTTTATTGAGCGAGGCCCGGGCGGCCGCATGATCGGGCTTGCGCAACTGCAGCCGGGCGATTTCCATTTCGACGCCGACGTCTCCGGGTTTGGCGGCAAGCAATTTCTGGTAGGCGGCCAGCGAATCGTCGTCGCGTCCCGCCCATCCCTGGACTCGGGCCAGCGTTTCGAGCGTGTTGGTATCGTCGGGTTCCGCGGCCAGCGATTCCTGATACAGCCGGATGGCTTCGTCGTACTGCCGCTCGCGTGAGAGGATGCGCGCGAGTTCGCGCTTGGCGCTGGTGTCGTCGGGGTTCGCGGCGAGGACCTGCCGGTAGGCCTGGATGGTAGCGGTATTGTCGTCGAGCTTACTTAACTGATAGGCACGGCCTTTGAGCGAAGTCAATTCGCCGGGATAGGCCGCGAGGCGCTGATCGTAATAGGCGATCCACGCTTGCGGCTCGGCGCCGCTTTGAGGCCGGAGCGATTCCCACTTCTTCACTTCCTCGGCGGCGGCAATGCGGGCGAGCGCTTCGGTATTCTGCGCGTCGTCGGGCTTCCGGCCGGCCAGATTTTGGAAAATGGCTCGTGATTCCGTATGGCGCCCGGTCCAGGAGAGGACAAAAGCCTTGCCCTGCAGCGCATCATAATTGTTGGGCGAAGTCTTAAGCACGTCGTCGTAGGCCGCGAGTGCTTCCTCGTAGTTCTTATTCGCTGCGAGCGCCAGCGCCAGGCCGAGCTTCGCGTCGGTGCTTTCGGGGCGCGCCTGAAGCGCACCGCGGAAGGCCTCGATGGCCTCAGTGTTACGCTTGGTCCGCAGTAGCGTGGAGCCGAGTTCGGTCAGAACTCCCGCCGAATTGGGATCGGCCTTGGCCACGCGCTTGTAATGAGCGATGCCTTCGTCGTACTGCTGGCAGGTGACCAGGGCGCGCGCCAGGCGCGATTCGAAGCCGACATCGTTGGGCTGGATCTCGAGTCCCTGACGGCTCAAGGCGATGCTTTCCTGGCAGCGCTCGGGCGTCAGTGAAGCTTCCGCCAGAGCGCGCAGGGCCGAAGTGTCCTTGGGATTCTTCTCCAGGCGAGCGCGATAGTAGGCTTCGATTTTGGCCACATCGCCCGTTTGGCGCGCCTCGTCGAGCTCCCGTCGCCGGACGACGTCCTCAGCCTGCTCGAGGCCGCGTTGGATTTCCCCGCTCCGCGGATGCCGCTTGCGGAGCTTTTGAAAGAGGGCAAGCGCCTCTTCGTTACGGTCGATCCAAAGCAAGGTAAACGCCTTCGCCGTCTCGGCCTCACCGTTTTGGGGAGAGACGCGCAGGACGCGGTCATAATACTTCAAGGCATCCTCGTGTTTGCCCTGGTAAGAGGTGAGACGCCCCATGCCGACCAGCGCCCCGGCATTGTTGGGATTAGAGGATAGAACGAGGCGATATTGTTCCTGGGCCCTGGCGTAATTCTTCTCCCGCGCAAAAAGGTCGCCGTACCGCACGCGCGCGCTAAGATCGCCGGGATTTCGCTGCAAGTAGGCGTCGAAGGCGGATTCGGCCTGGCGGTAACGGTCCGCGGAAGCGTAAGCATCCGCGGCGCGCTTCCAGTACGTGGACGCGCTTCCTGGTTGCCGCGCCATGCGCTCGTAGATGGCGCCGGCGTCGCCGGGCCGGTTCAAGCCTTCATAGCAGCGTGCCAAACTCTCCCCCACCTCAACGGACTGGGGCTGGAGTTCCAGCGCGCGGGAATAATACTGCGCGGCCTGCGCGTACCCTTTGGGCCCTCTCCGGAAGTAGCAAGTGGCCAGATTCTTCAACACGTCAAAGTTCTTTGGAAAAGAGGGCAACACCTCGAGGTAGTGCTCGCGAGCCGCCTCAAAATCCTTCTGCAGGAAGAGAGCGTGGGCGGTCTGCAGGATTTCCAGCGGCGTGCGCTTGCCCTGAGGCTTGGCCGCGGGGGCTTGGCCGGCCAAGGCGCCGGCGGCCGGAAGAACGCACGCGATGAGCAGCACGCCTCCCAGAACTCGCACTCGCAGACTGCGGATCTTGTTTCCGATGCACCCCGTTTTGGGGGCGTGGCGTAAGTCCATGCTCTCTTACCTCTTCTTATCTCCGGCGCGGCCTCAATCCCCTCATCCGAATCACGGGTGACGACTCAAGATGGCGCGCTCTCCTCCAAGTATTTCCGCGCTTCTCCATTTTCTGGATCTTTTTCCAGCACCTGGCGGAACAGCTGTGCGGCCGCGGCCTTGTTGCCCATGCGAAGTTGCGTCAGCCCCATTCCAATCAGCGCTTCGCCGTTGTCTGGGATTTGCTCGAGCACGGCACTGAACTGGCGCTGCGCCATGGATGGATCGCCATGGCGAAGGTAGCAGTAGCCCGAGCCCAGCAGGTTGCGAGGGTTGTCGGGTTCGACTTCAAGACCCTGGCGGAAGTCCTCGGTGGCTTCATCAATCATGCCCAAATGGTAATGCGACCACCCCCTGAGATTGGTCACATCCACATCTTTCGATCTGACCGTGGAGAGAATCCCCAGAACCTTGGCGTAATCTTTGTCGGCGAACGCCTTGCGAGCGTCGTCGATCCCGTTCACGGTCTTCCAGTATTCCTGGCTGGAGGCGGCGGGCGTCCAATATCTTTTGGGAACCCCCGCCTGGACGAGTTGGTCGCGAACGTGCATGACGCGGTGCTTGCCGAGGTAGCAGTGCATGTACGCCGGGGCGTCAATATTCTTCAGAAAGGCCACCGCCTTCTGTTGCTGCTCTTGGTAGTCGGGAAAGATCTGGCGGTCGAAAAGGCTGGCCATGGGGAAGACTTTTACCGTCATGCCGTACTTGACCGCTTCCTTCTCCTCCTCTTCGATGAGCGCTTTCTCGTAAGGCAGACGCGGGTCGAGGAGCGATACGATGTATTTCACCTTCGACTGCTGAAGGCGTCTAAATTCCGCCTCCTTCGGAAATGGACCGATGCTGATCATCGTGATCTGGTCGGGGAGCGCCGCCTGCGCCCATCGGATGAAAATGCTGTCCGGGCTGAGAAGGATCAGGTATCCGATTCCGCCGGCCAGGACCAGCATCAGGAGAATGGTGGGGATGAATACCACCGGTCGCCGGAGTTGGGCCAGCAGCGATGTTTTCTGGTCAGCCATGGTCAGGCTACCTGCCTGCGCGGGCGCCCGCGCCTCGACGAACTCCGCCGGCCTCAGCAGGACGCTCTGCTCTCGACGGCGGAGCGGTCAGTGAAGGCATTGCCTTTTGCAGGATGGCATAAGAGTCTTTGAGCCGCAAGTTATAGCGAGGCACGCTCCAGCCCGCCCAACGGTAGGGCTTGATCGAATTGACGGGCAGGCTTGCGGGTCCCGCCAGGTCGGGCAACGCGTCGCTGACGGGATGGCCCTGTTCCATGATGGGCCTGGTGCGCGCAGTATCCAGAGGACGGTAAGAAAACGCCGCGGCGTAGAATCCGGAGGCATCGGTCGTCATCACCGTGCCGTCGCGTTCGAGTCCCGCCACAATCTTATAGCTGGAAGGGTCCGTGACGCCCAGAAGGCTCCATGGTATGCGAATGTCGATGGTATTGGACTGCAGGTTGGCGTGCCACTCGGCAAGCGTGTCGTAGTCCGGTGAACCCGGAGTCAGAGTCCCATAGCGCAGGATGCCGCGTTCGTATCGCTGGGGCGGGAAATAACGTCCGTCGCGCGAGTACCTGCGGCGGTTTGGCTCCGAGATCTGTGCCTCGAAGGTTCCGGTGGCACTGACGCTCGCCCTCCAGCCCAGTTTCGAGCTGAGAGTCGTCTGGCTGGGAATTCCTTCAACTTGGGCGATTCGGAACGGGTTATAGGTCGAAGCGATCCAGATCCGCGCAGAAGACGGCCCGGCCAGTTGGATGGCATACGACATGCCCATTGGGAAGCGGATAGGAATAATGAAAGGTAAATAGGTCAGGCCGCCGACTTGGGGCGCCGTTCCAAGTCCGAGCAGGTAATTGGTCTGTGCCCAATCCGGCTGACCGTCGTTGTCATTGTCGAGCTTGCCCACAGTCAGGCGAATGTAAAGGTATGCTTCGTCAGAGTCCATGAAGAGAGACTTGAGATCGCGGCTGGGGTCGTAACGGTCTCCAACCGGTACGGCGGGCCCGGGCTTCGATTCCGTGTACCAGGGCTTTTGATCTGCCCATTCGGCGGCCGAGCCGCTGAGGGTATGAGTGGCGCGCCCATGCGGATCCTCCGCCATGATGCCGAAGTGCTCGCCGGGGTTCATGGGACTGGTCCATAGGACTCGCCGGTCGGCGGGAACCTCGTAATCGCGCTGCACCCACGATTGACGGAACCATTGATCGACCCATTCGAAGATCATGCCCCCCGCGGCTCCGGAATCGCGCACGCTACGCGAGAGCCGGGCGAGCAATTGCCCCTGCTGGGTTTCCGTCTTTCCGCCCTCGTCGAATCCCGCCGGGCTGAAGTGGGCGATACCCAGGGCGCTGGGTATTCCGAACTCAGAGACCACCAGCGGCATTCCCTCGTGATGCGCCTTGAGATCCTGCAGGTAGCCGAGGAACGGATTGCTGCCCTCCGCATCCCGGACCGCCAGGTAACGGGGGTCATGATTCAGGAAGTCCGGATAATAAGGAGTAACGTTATAGGAGGCGAAATAGCCCGCCGCGAATTTCTCCCGCGCGTGCAGCTTCATGGGGTCCACGGAAACGCCGTCGTCGTCGTCGAAGGGGCCGGTGGGAGTGGGCAGGCGCTCGCCCTGGGCGCGGCGAATGGCCACTTCTTCAAGCAACGTGCTTTCCGTGGGGTGGCGTAAAGGATCGAGCGTCGGCCAGTTGATGAAAGCTATGGGGTGCTGCCAGTTGTAGGTTCCTTCCTCGTACTCCGCCGTGTAGTTGACCATCTGGGCGAGAAAGATTTCCGTGGCCGTTCCGGCGGGAACCTCAACGTAAGCGCCCTCGTACTTTTGAATATCCGGGTGAAGCAGATTGTTCGACGTGACCACATGGGAGAGCCATGGGTCACCGACCATGAATCCCGCAACCCAGGCGGAAACATCCGTGGTGTAGACGCCGCCCGCGTGGCCATTGCCAGCCGCGACGTCGCCCCGCCCGTGGATCACGTCGATTACTTGGCGGATATTATTCCGGCACTGCTGGTAGTACGTGCCGTTGAACATGTCATCGCGAGGAGGATCACCGCAGCCAATTCCTTGCAGCAAATAGAGGGGGCGTGAGCCTCGGCTTTTGTTGAATTCGAGCAGAACCCGATAGAACGCCGGCGGCATGATGGTGTACACGCGGATGGAGTTGGCACCCATATCGCCGATTCGATTGATCCAGTCGGTGTACATCGCCGGGTCCGCCGCCGAGTCGGCAGGGTAGAAGCCCGGCAGCGCAGAGGAGAGTGTAACTCCTGCAAAGTAAACGGGTTCCCAGTTCGCTCCCGCTTTGCGCTCGAAGAAGTCGCCCTTGGCGCGGAAGAAAACCTGCAGTTGGGCGGGCCGAACCAGCGGCGCGAACTCGACCTTAATGTTCCGGAGATCGCCGGAAACGTTTAGCAATTCGCGCAGATTCTTGGCTGCCAGCTCGTTCGCCGGGTCGCGGGAAAGCGCCTGTTGAAACTGCTCCGCCGCCTCCCGGTAACGGCCCAGCGCTCTGTACAGCGCTCCTTGAGCGACCAGCATGTCGGGGGTATCGACACCCGCCTGGCGCAGCTTGTCCAGGAGCATGCGCGCCTGCTCATGCTTGCCGAGCGCGATCTCGGCATAAGCGTACCCGAGCGTAATGTCTTCAACGTAAGGGGCCAGTTCGTACGCCCGGCGGAAATAAGGTTCCTCCGCAGTCTTAGGATCGCCCAACTTAAGATGGTTCCAGCCTGCCAGGGCAAGGATCGCCGCGTCATTGGGATCGATGCGCTGCGCCCGGTCGAGCAATTCCAGCGAGTGAATGTAGTTGCCGTGTTTGTAATCGGCGACGGCCTCGGTGTAGATCGGCCCCGTAATGGGTTTGACCCAGAACTCCCACATGTATATTCCGCATATGATGATGAGTATCGAGATGACGATGCGGTTCTTCAGTAAATGCATGCCTTTAGCCTTAGGGAGTGGCTCCCAAGTGGGTTACTTTCTCCCATTGACGGAACCCGAAAATGAATTTCATGACGCCCTGTACCCGGTAGTACAGGACAACCTGGCGGTACCCGATATTCTCCAGAACGGCGTAGACCAGCAGAATCATCAGGTCGCGGACGCTGGGGTAGCGCCGGTAAGTCAATTCTTCCAGCAGCACCGAGCCTACGGATAGGAACGATCCGTAAACCAGGCTCAATACCACAAACATGATGAACAGCGGAACGGGAACCATTCCGAACATGAGTGCCAGCGGGACCATGAAATAGCCTAGGAATTCCACCATCGAACCCAGAGCCTCGACATAAAGGTGGAAGGGGAAGCTCAACATCCCCACGGCCTTGAATTTGCTGTTGAAGAGCATTTCCGAGCTCTTCCAGAGCGTCTGGCATAGTCCCATTTGCCAGCGGCGGCGCTGGCGACCCAGCATCCCCATCTTGGCGGGACATTCGGTCCAGCACACGGGGTCCGAAGTAAAAGACATTTTGATTTTCCGCTTATGGTGCACCGCCCAGCGGTGGATCTGGACAATCAAGTCCATGTCCTCGGTCACCGTGTCATGCAGGAACCCGCCCGCCTCGATCACGGTTTCGCGATGGAAGACGGCGAAGGCGCCGGAGACGATGAGCGTTCCGCCCACGAGATCCCACCCCGTGCGTCCGAAGAGAAAACTGCGAAGGTATTCGACAACCTGGAAGCGCTCGATGGCCCCTTTGGGCATCGACACATTGACGACTTTCCCGTCCTGGACTTCGCAACCGTTCAAAATGCGGACAATGCCGCCGCTCGCCACCGTGTTCTCGGGGGACTTGACGATCGGCCGCATCAACCGGAGGAGGGCGTCGCGTTCCAGGATGCAGTCGGCATCGAGCGTGCAGAAATAGGGTGTGCGGCAGATGTTGATCCCCACGTTCAGCGCGTCAGGTTTTCCGCCGTTATCCTTGCTGATGACCACGAGGTTCGGCAGCCGCGGGTTGACGTAGATGCCGCGCACCGCTTTGGTGGCCAGCCGCGGGCGGTAAATCAGGTCCATCTTGATCAGGCGGAACGCATTGACCAGACGATTCAGGCTGTCGTCGGTGGAACCATCGTCGACCACGATGATTTCAAGATTGGGGTAGTCCGTGCGCATGATTGAGCGAACCGATTCCACGATGACTTCCTGCTCGTTCCAGGCGGGCATGATGATCGTGGCAGGAGGCGTAACGGGAGACTCGCGCAGGTCATCTGCGGTCAGGTAGCCCAGCCGCCGGTTGTGGACCCAGACCGACACCAGGGAAAAAATCATCAGAAGCGTGTACGTCCCGTTCGCCAGGAAAAAATAGGAGACGATCAACACGTTGAACATGTTCATCGCGTGATAAAAAACTTGTCGCCACTCTTCCATGGCTTCAGCCTTCTCCTCGTCGGGGTTCGGGGATACGGATCAATTCGCCCGCCAGAGTACGGAGCGCGGCGTCGGCGTCCGTGGAGGCGACGTGCGAGACCCAGGTGCGGATTTGCGGGTCCGGTTCTTCGCCGAAGTGCACCAGGAATTTCTTGCGGACTTCCGGGCTGGGATTATTTTCGATCGCCCAGATCAAATAGCTGGTTTTTCCCATCTGGACCATGAGATCGATCACTCGCGTCGACGCGCCCTCGCGCTCCGCTCCGTATTGCGCGATGAGCGTCGGCACCAGGCCGGCCCGCTGCATTTCATCGGCGATCTGCTCGCGGCTGTAGCGGTCCTCGGTGGAGAGGAAATGCTGGGCCAGTTGTTCGCTTCCAACCCGCCCAAACACCAGCAGAGTCCTCGCCCCGGCCTCGCGAACCGTCCAGTGCGAATCGGTCAATCGCCGCGCCACTTGCGGGGCCTGGGACAGGAACTTTCGCTTCGCCATGGCGCGCACCGCGTGCATGCGGACGAACCACTGCGCGTCTTCCAGCAGCGTCAGCAAGACCGGGGTCGAGCGCGCGTCGGAGAGATTGGCAATGACTGCCGAGCTTCGTGCCCGGACGTCTGGGTTCTCGTCAAAGGCCAGGGACTCGAGAAAGACTTCCGTAAGCTCGGCCGGGAAGTTCTTGGCGTCGAGGACGAAATCCTCTTCCCAGGCCGCCTGGCGCTCCACGACCTCCCGGATGATGTCCGTGGCAAAGAACCTCACTCGCCGGTGTGTATGTCGCAGGGAAGGCAGCAGGGCGCTCATCTGGCTGAGCGGGAAGCTGACCAGAGCGGTCTTGACAGTTCGCAACGACAGGGTCTCGGAGGGCTTCTGGATGATTTCCTGGAGGCGGCTCACCAATGAAGCAAAGCTTTCCGGTTCCTGGATGGAGGCGAGTGACCTGACGGCTATGGCTTGCACGTCGGCGTGCGGGTCCCCAAGAGCCCTGACCAGAAGTTTCCAGCTGGGTTGATGCTTGATGATCCCGAGGTTGTCGGCGGCCTTGGCGCGCGAAAGGAAGCTGAGCGTGCCGACCCTCTGGATTACACCCTCCGGGCGCCCCAGTGCGTCGCGAATAGATGCGACATCCAAACCCCCGCGCAAGCGCAATTGCCAAAGCTTGACGAGTCCCAGGTCCTCGCACAGCTTGCGCAAAGTGGGAACCTGGTCGGGAGTGGGCTTCTTCTCCAGGCAGAGGTGCTCGAGAGCGTAGTCACGGTCCATCCCCGAAATTCCGCGCAGGATCTCCAATCCTCTCTCGTATTCAATCTTCTGGGCAAGGATCGAGGCGATGACCGGACTGTAGCGCTGACGCAAATCATCAATTCGCTGGAAATACTTGTCGCGCCGCTGGCGCCGGGCAATCGTCAGAATGACCAAAGCGCCCGTGCCAAGCAGGACGAAAATGATGATGGCCAAGACGACTTCGTAGATGTTTTCAATCAGAAAAGGCATGAGTTAATTGCCGACCTTGCACACGTGCAACGCGCGGGTTCTCCTTAAGGCCAATGTGATCGATAGCGACAGTACGTCATTAGTCCCACAGCCCCTGCACCGCTGACAAAGCTGCAGCGAGGTGTAGCTTACGGCTTACGAGAGCCAATCCCCGTCTTACAGCTGATTGCTATTTGTGTTCGAAACCTAGCACGCTCGGCCGCATCTGTCGGGCTATGCGAGAGCGCCTGCGTCGAGACAACCGCGGCAAATTATAAGCCGTATAGCCTAGAAAAGCCACACTTCTCTATCATATTTTGTGGCAGGAACTCAAGCCCTTGGAATGGATAGTGAATCTTCTTGGAGGTCATCTACCCCCGACGCACGAATTCGGATGTGGCGGTGTTCAGTCGAACCGAGCTAGTGCTCTGTCGGGAGGCTTGCCTTAACCCATCCTTCCAGACCGTCGTAATAAACCTTCACGCGGTCGGGACTGAACCCGTCCGCAATCAATGTCCTTCCGGCGGCGCGCCCTGCAGCGCAAATGTTGTCGCCGGATCCCTGTCCGCTCTCGTACAACACGATGGGTCTATCC
>JACQNR010000225.1 GCA_016202975.1 Acidobacteriota bacterium | reverse complement strand
GCTCTATGGGCTGCAGCCTATGATGAAGAGGCCAATCCACTCCTGGCCCTCGAAGAACGAACGCTGAGACCTCTGTTACCGGACCTGCAGGGTAAGTCAGCGCTTGACCTGGCGTGTGGGACAGGCCGATGGTTGGGAATATTGTTACGGCGCGGCGCGGCGTCAGTCGTGGGAGTGGACTTCTGCGGGCCAATGCTTGCGCAGGCCGCTTCCAAGCCCGGTATTCGTGGCCGCCTGGTCCGCGCGGATTGTGAGGCGTTGCCATTCCGGTCGGAGGCTGCAGATCTGGCAATCTGCTCTTTCGCGCTGGGTTACCTGCCGACCCTGGCGGGTTTTGCGACTGGCCTAGCACAGATCATTCGCCCCGGTGCCCAGGTGTTCCTATCCGACCTTCACCCTTCCGCATACGAACGTGGCTGGCACCGATCTTTTCGAACAGGCACCGGCGTGGTCGAAATCTTGAGCTATTGTCATTCGATCGAGCGGGTGTGCGGCGAACTGCGGGCACACGGATTTGAACAACTCAGGATCGCTGAGCCCGATTTCGGCGAGCCGGAGAGAGAGATTTTTCGTGCCCGTGGGAAGGCCCACCTTTTTGACGAGGTAATCGGAAAGCCTGCCATTTGGGTCGCCCAGTTTCAGAGGGCGAGGAATTCGGTTTTGGATTGAGATGCCAAGATGCCCGGACTCGCCACGGAATTTGAATCAGCGACGAATAAATCTCCGTCAAGGTCCGGCGAGCTAACGCTTGCCGGGGGGTACGTCGCTTTCAGCGCCGATGAGGTTGCACGCGCAGATATCCAGATTGCTGGGGGCCGCATCAGGAACATTACGAAGATGGGGAAGAACCAAGGAGGGTATCGCTCTGGGAATAAGGCGAGCGGCTCGCCGACAACCGTTAAGCTTTCCCGCTTCCTGATCTTGCCGGGGCTGGTGAATGCGCATGATCACTTGGAGTTCAACTTGTTTCCGCAGCTTGGTCGCGGGCCGTATCGCAACGCGTCATTGTGGGCAGAAGACATCCACCGTTCGGACGGGGACACGATTCGCAACCACTCGGCGGTTCCAAAAGCGCTGAGGCTCTGGTGGGGCGGGATAAAGAATCTCCTGTGTGGCGCCACAACTGTTTGCCATCACAATCCTTTTGAAGATGAGGTTTTCGATTCATCCTTTCCAGTGCGCGTGGTCAGGAACTTTGGCTGGACGCACTCGTTGGCTTTTGGAAGAAAGATTAGCGCCGCCTTCCGAGTAACTCCTGATAGTGCGCCTTTCATACTCCATTTGGCTGAAGGGACAGATGCGAGCAGCCGCGATGAAATCTTTACGCTCGATAAATTGGGATTCCTTGACTCGCGCACCGTCATCGTGCACGGAGTTGGGCTGGATCAAGACGGCCAAGCCTTGCTCAGCCGGCGCGGAGCCGCGATCATTTGGTGCCCCACCTCCAATGGCTTCACACTTGGCAAGACTTTGGATTATGGATACGCCAGCAAAGCACGAAAAATAGCGGTCGGTAGCGACTCCGCCCTCACATCTCGTGGCGATTTGATCGACGAAGTCAAATTCGCAACCAAAGAGGGTGGCCTCAGCCCCTCCCTGGTATATTCCATGGTGAGCGACGGGGCTGCGGATGTTCTCCGGTTAAAAAACGGAGAAGGGATGCTGCGCGAAGGGGCTGTAGCGGACTTTATAATCATGGCGTGGCGAGGTAGCTCCCCGGCCGAGACGTTGGCACGGGCCACGTTCAAAGATATTCATGCCGTGGTCGTGGGTGGACAGTTGAATTTAGTCACCTTCCCCATCGCTGGCCTATGGCCCGAGGCGATGCTCGAGGGCCTAGAACCAATCACCATCGAAGGAAATCAGCGTTGGGTCCGGGCACCTGTCTCAGAATTACTGGCTGCCACAAAGCACCACTTGGGGAATTCAATTCGACTCGCCGGCAAGCGTGTGACCTCATGAGTGCTGTTCAGGCTTCGCTGGAAATCACGACGCCTGCCCGAGATGGATCGAACCAAATCCACTCTCTGCCGGTCTTGGTCCTCTTGCCCCATAATCGCTGCAACTGCCGTTGTGTGATGTGCGACATTTGGCGGATCCGTCAAGTTCGTGAGATAACGGCTTCCGATTTGGAGGGTCATCGCACCTCGCTCCGTACCTTACAAGTGCGCTGGGTTGTCCTGTCGGGTGGCGAACCGCTGATGCACTCCGACTTGGGCGCTCTCGGCCGATTCTTCCATGAGGAAGGCATACGCGTGACATTGCTGACGGCCGGACTAATTCTCGAGCGGTACGCACGGATGGTGGCCGAGAATGTGGACGACGTTATCGTATCTCTAGATGGACCATCGGAGGTTCACGATTCGATCCGCGGCATTCCACGGGCTTTCGAGAGGTTGGCCCGCGGGATCGAAGCCGTGAGAAAGATTCGGCCAGTTATGCCGATTTCCGCCAGGTGCACGATTCAGAAGGGAAATCATCTTCATTTGCAGGCGACACTTCAGGCGGCGCGACGACTGGGGCTGAATTCCATTTCCTTCCTTGCTGCGGACGTGAATTCCACGGCGTTTAACCGGCCCGAGGGTTGGACATCAGACCGGCAAGCGACAGTGGCGCTGGATGCGAATGAAGTCGAGGAGCTTTCTCGTGAAATTGGCAGCTTACTGGAGAACTACGCCCAAGCTGTCGAAAGCGGATTTGTGGTTGAAACCGCTGAAAAGCTGCGCCGCGTAGAGAAACATTTCCGCGCGCGATTAGGACAATTGGAGGCGGCGGCGCCTCTGTGCAATGCGCCCTGGGTATCCGCTGTCATCGAGGCTGATGGCAACGTGCGTCCCTGCTTTTTCCACCCCTCACTCGGGAGTATTCACGAAGGAAATCTTCATTCAATCCTGAACAGTCAACAGGCTATTGGCTTCCGGGCGAGTTTGGACATTGCCACCAATCCTGTCTGCCGGCGATGCACATGCTCACTAAACCTGAATTCCCACGATGGCCAGCCATAGGGTACAAGCCCTCAGCTCTGTGAAATCCACAAAAACTGTGCCTTCCGGCCTACAATACAGCCTATAGGGGTTGATGTGAGCCTTACGATAAACCCACTATGACCCTCCACATGCCCTGCCGATGGGCGGGCGTGGGAGTGTCCGTCGAGGTGGATTCATGCAAAAGCGGCGAATCACTGGTTTGGGTAGCGGTATGGCTGGATTCGTGCTTCTGGGCGCGAGCGTTCTTAGCGCTCAAACGGCGTTGGCGCCCGGGGTTTCGAGTGCGCAACCGCCTTCCGTGACTCTGGAGGAATTGGCGACGCAAATCCGACAGCTTCAAGCCACGCTGGCAGAGGTTCGCGCTGGAACGGAAAAAGCCCGCACGGAGTCGGCGGCGTTGAGGCAGGAATTGGCCGCGACGCAAAAGGAACTCGCTCTCGTGTTGCGGAAACTAAGTGAACCGCAGCCCACTCAGGAAACAAACACCGCCTATAACGGTGCCATCGCCGGTGCAACAACTGAACAGACTCCTCCTCATAACTCACAACGCGTCGCCCACCTTGCAGAGGATATGCAACTCTTGAGCGACAAGGTAAATGACCAGTACCAGACGAAAGTTGAGAGCGCGTCAAAATATCGCGTTCGGCTGTCAGGATTTCTGGTCCTGAACGTTTTCGGAAACCGTGGCAACGTGGACAATCAGGATATGCCCAGTTTGGCGCGTCCAAAGACCTCATTCGGCTCTGAGGGGAACTTCGGCGCCACCATACGCCAGTCACGATTAGGGCTTCAGGTTTCAGGTCCGACACTGGCCGGCGCGAGAACAAGCGGCGATTTGTCCTTTGATTTCTTTGGAGGGTTCCCATCGACATCGGACGGGGTCACGATGGGCTTGATGCGATTGCGCACCGGACGCATGCGCATGGATTGGAAAAATGCCTCTGTCGTGGTTGGGCAGGACGAGCCGTTCTTTTCTCCCCTGTCCCCGAGCTCACTCGCCTCGCTGGCGCTCCCGGCATTGTCCTACTCCGGGAATCTGTGGGTTTGGACGCCACAAGCTCGAGTCGAGAGCCGTATTGCAATTTCGGAGGAGTCGAAATTAGAGCTCCAGGTCGGTATTCTCGACCCACTTACGGGTGAGCCACCCTATTCACAGTTTTACCGCTACCCGCAGGCCGGGGAAAGAGGTCGCCAGCCAGCCTATGCCTCTCGTGTCGCTTGGAGCCGCAAGGCGTGGGGAGAGTCACTCACCTTGGGAGTTGGCGGCTACTACGCTCGCCAGAACTGGGGATATGATCGGAATGTGGATTCGTGGGCAGTGACGGCCGATTGGAGCGTACCTCTGGGGCCGCGCTTTGCTTGGACAGGAGAATTCTACCGAGGCCGGGCGCTCGGTGGCCTGGGTGGCGGAACCGGACGAAGCACCCTCTACAGCGGGGCCCTGACCGACCCCGCAGTGATGGTTGCGGGCTTGAATTCTTTCGGAGGTTGGTCTCAACTGAAGTTCATGGCCACCCAGAAACTCGAGCTCAACACCGCCTTTGGCGAGGAACTTCCCTTCGAACGCGACCTGGAACGCTTCCCCAACAGCATGAGCTACTATGACCCCACCATCGAACGAAACCAGAGCGGGTTTTTCAACATGATTTACCACGCCCGCTCGAATCTGCTCTTTTCGGCGGAATACCGGAAGCTCTGGACGGCTCGAACTTATGAGGACAAATCAACTGCGGACCAAGTGAATCTGAGTGTAGGGGTGCTCTTTTGAGGATCCCCTGGCCGCGCGTCGTGATGCCGTACTTCTTGCCGCTCGTCCTAATGGGCGCTTGCATCGGGGGGACGCTTTGGGCCCAAGGGTTGACTGTAACGGGACAGGTCACCATTCTAGGAGTGGGCGGAAAGACGAAGCACCTTGATCAGCCCGAAGTCGTTGTGTGGCTGACTCCGATCAATGGATTGGCCGCCCGCACCACTGCGTGGCCGGGGCCGCCCGAACGGCGGATTCAGCGAATAATTCAAAACCACAAGCAGTTCGTACCGCACATGGTCATTGTCCCTGTGGGCGGTGAAGTGGAATTTCCCAACCTCGATCCCTTGTTCCACAACGTATTTTCTCTGTTTGAAGGCAAAAGATTCGACCTCGGCCTCTATGAAGCTGGGAGCACCCGCACGGTCAAGTTCGACCGAGCGGGGGTCTGCTATATCTTTTGCAACATCCATCCCGAGATGGGGGCGGTGGTCATCGTGCTGGGTACGCCCTACTCTGCAATTTCCGATACGAATGGAAAGATTACAATTCCCGGTGTTCTCCCCGGGCGCTACCGAATGGATTTGTGGAGCGAGAAGGCTTCCCCGGACGAGTTGAAGTCCCTCGGCCGAATTGTCACCATCGACGAAAATGCCGTCTCCCTCGGGCGAATCCAGCTGAGTGGAAGCAATCCGTTTCTTGAACAACATCTGAATAAATACGGCAAACCCTACGACAGTCTGGCCCCTTCGGACCCCATCTACGGCCGCCCATAACGATGATTAATTCGGAAGCTTCATGATCCGGAAATCTGACATGACCAGGTGTGCTTGCGCTAAATGATTGGCAGTGGTCTTCTGAGGAGAGGGCCTGGACATCAGGTAATTGCCCCAGCCCCGGCTCGAGGCGCGCCGCTTTAATATACCACGAGGCATTTACCCTCCCGCCTGCCTGTTCCCCGGAAAGTTTGGTACATACCCAGTTCACAATTGGTAACAGTCAAAAGGGGGAACGGAATGCTCTAAGACACCGTTAAACAGCGGCTCACAACAATGCATAGCGATCCTTGGCACATGTCACGCCCACGCCTTCGAAGCAAGGAGTGGGGGAGCTCGAATCTCTCCGGGCGTGACATCCAGTCGTAGGAATAAATCTTTACATGAACTACCTCTACCCAGAACACCAGCCACGGCACGTTCGGTATGTGGCGTACCGTCGGTCCTAACTTGTTTGCGGTGGGCATGGTTCAGCAATAATGGCGAGCACCGGCGCTCTGCGCGCCGGCGAAGCAGGATAGTAGCCACGCTTGGCTAACCGGATTAGCACTGCACAGCACATGGAGATTAGGTGGTCGCCCGGGTGCATACTAGTGGTGCGTTACCCAAGAAGGCAAAACATCAATCGCGTCAGGGCACGGCTTTAACGTGCCGACGAGGGCCACCCAAACTGACCACGGCTACAGCCGCTGAGGCCGTAACCCTC
>JACQNR010000224.1 GCA_016202975.1 Acidobacteriota bacterium | reverse complement strand
AGGAAAATAGCAGCACCCACCCCCAGGGGGATAGCCACCACCATACCCACTGCTGACGTCACCACCGTGCCGAAAACAAAAGGTAGGGCGCCGAATTCCTCGAAAACGGGATCCCATGTCGTCCCCGTCAGAAATCCCCAGCCGAATTTTCCACGCGCCAGCCCCGAGTTCCTATAAAGCTCATATACCAGCAGTGCTGTAATCAGGAAAATCGCGGAGGCGAACATGAGGGTGATGAGGTGGGCGATCTCGTCACCGTCGCGCATGCGGTTCAAGTAGGCGCGCACCCGCCCGGGGCGGGGCGCGCCTACGAAACCAACTGCGGTGCTTGCCATTATTACTTGATCCTCGATATGGCTTTCGTTTCCTTGGCCACAACTTCCTTGGGAAGGCGAGCATAGGCCAGAGGTTCGGCCATATTTTGGCCGTCCGCCAACATCCAGCGGAGAAAATCAGTAATGATCTTGCGCTTGGCCCCGTCCTGGATGGTCGACGGAATCAGCAGCCAGGTAAAGCTGGCGATGGGATAGGCATCCTTCGTGGGAGAGTTGGTGATGGATACGCGAAAGTCCTCCGGCATATCCTTCGCTGCGCCCGCCGCCGCCGCCGTGGTAGTGGCGAGGTTGGGCTCGACGAAATTCCCCGCAGCGTTGCGGACCAAACCGTGCGTCATCTTGTTCTGGAGAGCGTAAATCAACTCGACGTAACCGATGGAACCGGGGGTCTGCTTGACCAAGCCCGCCACGCCTTCGTTGCCCTTTCCACCCAGCCCCACAGGCCAGTTGACGGAGGTCCCCTTGCCAACGCTGGACTTCCACTCGCCGCTGACCTTGGAGAGGTAGTCTGTCCAGACGTAGGTGGTCCCGCTCCCGTCGGACCGATGAACCACCACGATGTCATGACCCGGCAGGTTTACACCCGGGTTGTTGCGTGTCAACTCGCCGTCATTCCATTTGGTGATTTTTCCGAGGTAGATGCCCGACAGCGCTTCCGGCGTGAACTTCAACGACTGAGTCACTCCCGGAATGTTATAGGTCGGGACAACAGCGCCGAGGACGGTCGGGAAATGAAGAATCGGCGCCTTGGCCTGGCCCAATTGCTCATCCGACATGGGCCCGTCCGTTGCTCCGAAATCGACGGTTCCCGCCAGGACTTGGCGGATGCCCCCGCCCGAACCGATCGATTGATAGTTGATCTGAATCTCGGGGTGGAGCTTGTGATATTCGTCAAACCATTTGGAATACACGGGGTACGGAAACGTCGCCCCCGCTCCATTCACTAGTGTTTCCGGCGGCGAGGGGGGAGCCGCCAGAAGGCCGGCCCGCTGCCGGAATGGACTCACCGCCAGGAGGGTTGCGCATGCTCCCAGCGTCCACAAAGTCAGAAATCGCTTTTTCATATTGTGTCTCCCTTTGAGCATGACTCTCGTTTGTTAGGCCCATGTTACAAACTGATGAAGCTAGCGTGACGGAAAGGCTGCTGCTGCGCTTGCCAGCTATAGACCCTCTCCTACTTCTTTGCAGCCGGCGCAGAGCCTGGGAGCGAATAGCGCAGATTGAGGAACACCATGTGCATATTTGCATTCGCCGGCTGTCCCGTGGCAACCGACCAGGGATTGCGAGTGAGGTACGAGTATTGGGCCATGAAGTTCACCGCGCCCCACTTTGCCTCCTTCCAGATGGTCTGGTTGAGTCCGAAGGTGGCTTCCTGAATGGCGCGATTCTGGCCGGTCGAGGAGCCCGAGTAACCGTATCCGACGGGCTTACCGTTCGTGTCGATGGTCACGTTCCTTCCGACGTAAACGCCGCCGTAGTAGGAATAAATCAACCAGTTCTTGTGAGTGTATTCCAAGCCGGTAACCGTCGAACTGGAGTGGATAAGCGAGGGGCTGCCATCAACTCTGGAGATGAGGTCCGGAGCCTGACCGAAAATGTACCGGCCGCCGCCATCGCTCCAGAAGTTGTGGGTCATAAGGCGGAAGCCCTTGAACAACTCAAGATTGAGGTTGACAAAGCCCCCCCCGCCAATTGCCGTGTGTTTGGTCCCGTCAGTCGGATTCCACAGCTTGAAGTTGCGCATGATGCCACCTAACTCGAAGTGGAACTTCTTGGAAGGGTCCACGGCGAGCTTGGCGATCACATCGGGGGCAACGTTGGGAACACCCAAAGTAGTGGAGCCGTCGTTTAGCTCCCCGGCCGTATAGGTCGAGGAGACGGCAGCGGGAAAAGTGACCTTACCGCCACCTGCAGACCCTCCGATGTATTGCTCCGGACTTGAGGCGGCCACCGCAAACGCCACTTTGCTCGTGGGATGGTAGACAAACCGGAATTCCGGAATGCGCCCCCAAGCCAAACCGACCTGGTAATTCACGTCGATGTTCTGAGTGAAAAACAGATCGCCGGGTAGGGGCGAAATACCACTTCGACCGGGAGTGAGCAAGCTCCAGGTCTGGCCACCGAGGATTTCCCACTTGCTCCTCTTCACGTCCAGCCAGTAAAGCCGTGAGCGCAACGTGTTGCTGTTGCTGCTGACTGCAACGTTGCCGGGATTGTTGCCAAGGAAGTCCGACTCCATGTAACCGATCACGTGAGCCCCTTTGACATCCCCGTCCACCCGGAAGCCGATGCGGGAGTTCTGCATGCTGAGGCGGAACTCGCTCAGGTTTCCCTGAAAAGTCGTGCTGCCATACGGGATGCTGCCGAAGTTTGTCCCGATGCCACTGCCGCCCGTGTGGTTGCGGAACACCGTCGTAAAGTCCATGAATCCGACAGGCATTATCGTGGCTGTCCCGATATGGAACTGAAGGGGCGAAACTTCGTCAGTGCCCTTTTCGGCTGCTGCCGCCGGCGCCGCTGCGACTGGCAGCGCCGCCTTGGGACCGGGTGAGTTCTCCACCCTCGTTGCGCTCTTAGGAATGACGGGATCATTGCTTGCCACCTGGCCAAGACTGGGCGCCTGTGGCTCTTGATCCTGCTTCGCTTGGAGAGCGTGCTCGATCGTTTGCCGCTGTTCCTCCAGGGCCACGCGTAGTTGCTCAATTTGCTTCTGCTGGGCTGCCAGCAACTCCTTCAGAACTTGAATTTCTTCGGCCTGGTCCTTCTCCGCCTTGACCGACGCTGGCGAGCCGGAAGTGTCACCGGAGTTCTGCTTTGAGGCGGCCTGGTGCTGGCCAGTTTGCGCCTTTCCACCGTCGCCAGCCGGGTGATTCGGTGTCTGGCCGGCGGCCTCCCACCCAAAGGTGGTGAGGACAAGTGCAAGGAAAACGGGGGTTAGAACTCGTCGAAACTCGATGGCATTTCTTCGCATACTGGGCTCCTTTGAATTCTCTGCGCGACTATGCAAACCTAGTCGGGTCTCTTGCCCTGGTTTAAAGTTGCTGCGATTTTTTCCCGCCAAAGCCGCTCAGTTTCCATTCCGCGTATTAAACCTTGATGAACTGAAAATGAATATCAGGTTACAGACTGGGGGCCATTTCGGGGTCATCATCGACAGGAAACGGGTTATCTTCGGGCCCCTCCCGTGGTGATCTCGCGGTTTCCGATTTTCTCTGAAGTTGCCGCCTCACCAATGTGTTCCCCATCGCGCAGCGGACGACGTGGTCGATCTCGGAGACTTGGAATGGCGGCACGATGAAGTCAGAAGCGCCCCCCTCCAGCACTTCGATATACGAATCAATGTCCACATTCCTGGAAACTACAATCACGTTCACTGCCAAGGGGGTTGTTTCCGCAAGCGAAAGGATTCCTGCCCAGGACCCGTCCACGAGTAGCATGTCTGTGAACACGACATGCGGGGGAATGTAGCAGTGAAGGAGTAATGTAGCCTCCGCACAGCTCGAGGCGACGTATACCGCGAATCCGCGCGACTCCAGTATGTCTTTCAACCCGGAGCACCAGGCTTGGCGGTTGGTAACGAGCATGGCCAGCGGCATTTCACTCATCTATGCTCTCCTTTCGGCCAAATTGCCTCAACGGGGGTGGCTTCCCAGACTGTCTGGAGACTTCCTTGCTTCTTCACCGATTGAGATGACCCCCTCATCGACGCATAGCCTTTTGTCGTGACAGTGACAGGATGGAGCTCGACTATTGTGCGGGGATGAACCAATGATGAAATTTGGGTGACAATCCTCGGCGGGCATGAAACCTTCGCGCCCATCTTATCATGGGGGCTGCATGGAGAGACAACTTCCGGGGGACGTGACCTGAGTCAGGCAGCAGGCAGGTATACCGTGAAGGTCGAACCTTTTCCGAGTGTGCTTTCGACTTCAATCGATCCCTTCGTCCTCTCGACAATGTGTTTGACGATGGCAAGGCCGAGTCCGGTTCCGCCCATTTCGCGCGAGCGCGCCTTGTCGGAGCGGTAAAATCGTTCGAAAATGCGCGACAAATCCTCCGACGGAATTCCAACGCCGGTGTCCGAAACGATGACGCGAACCTTGCCGCCCTCGGCGGGACCGGCCACAACGGTAACCTCTCCGCCTTGGCGGTTGAATTTGATAGCGTTATCCAAAAGGTTGATGAGGGCTTGCTCCAGCCTCATCCGGTCGCCCAGGACAAAAACCGCTTCCAACGGCCCAGAATGAATCTTGACATCTCGAATTCGCGCTTCTGCCTCCACCGTACGAAGGGCAGAATCGATTACAGCGACGAGAGGGACTCGCTCCGGTTCGGCCAGAGGTTTTCCCGACTCGAGCTCCGAAAGCGTCAGCAGATCGGAAGCGATGTTGTTCAAGCGAACCGCGTGGGCGCGAATCACCTCGAGAAATCGGCGGTTGTTTTCCTGGTCGTCGAGCGCGCCATCGAGCAAGGTCTCCGCATAGCCGCGGATGGCTGTGAGCGGAGTCCGCAATTCGTGCGAAACGTTCGCCACAAAATCCTTGCGCACGCGCTCCAAACGCTCGAGGTCGCTGACGTCGTGCAGGATGGCGATGGCGCCACGGTGCGACGGGGCGGCGAGCGGCGCAACCTGAACCTCAAAAGCTCGGCCGGCGGCCATGGAAAGCTCCAGCCGACGCTTCGCGGGCTCGCCCGTAACTAGAACCTGCGAAAGTGTGTCGAGCATCTCAGGATCGCGCACCAGTTCAAGGAGGGGCAATCGCTCCCTGACGGGGCCTTTGGCGCCAACCGCCTTGGCGAATGAACGGTTACAGAAAATCAGTCGCAGCTCGCTGTCCACGGCGAGCACTCCCTCCACCATGCTGGCGAGAATGGCTTCGCGTCGCGCCGACTCCAGGCTCAACCGCTCAACCAGGTCCCGATGCAGCCTGGCCGCACGATCCAGTGACCGGGCCAGCGAGCCGAGTTCGTCATCCGCGTCTGAGGCGAGGCCTTCTGCCCCGCCCGATTCAACCAGATTTTCCGCGAAAGCCCTCAATCGGTCGATGCGGTGAGTAAATGACCGGGAGAAAACGAAGGCGACCGCGAGTACGACGAGCGCCGCTCCCAATGATGCGGCCAGAATCCGCCAGCGGACCGCCGCCACGGCCTCATCGACATTCTCGATAGGTACCGCCAGGCGCAGGACGTCCCGCGGATTCTCTTCGTTGGCCATTGGAATGGCAACGTAGCAGAGGTCGCGGTCCAGGGTGCGACTGTGCCGAGTAGAAGCACCCCGGCCCGAGCGCAGCGCCTCGCGTACCTCCGGACGATTCGCGTGATTTTCCATCGTTTCGGGGTCGTGTTCGGAATCGGCAAGAACCACGCCACGAATGTCGATGAAGGTCACACGAGCCCGCGCCCGGGCCCCCGCCTTGCGAGCCCAATCCTCGAGTTTGTCGTGTGGAATTGTGGCTGCCTCCGGAGCAAGTAGCCTGGCCTGGGCTTCCAGCCGCTCCTCAACATTTTCTACTTGAAGGTGGGCCATGTACCGCGCCAGATAGAAATCCAGGACGGCGAGCGTCGCGGCAATCAAAAGCGTGGCGCTCAGGAACAGTTTCCGAAAGATGGGGCTTCGTAGATTCACAGATATGTGTGGCACTAGTTTGACAGTGGAAATCTCGAATATGTCTTGATCCCTTGCTGCGTTCGCGCGCAAATTATCCTTGACCTTCACTCGTCAGCCTGGGCATCGTCGCGCGCACCCGCCACAAATCGGTAACCTGAGCCGCGCACGGTTTGAATGTATCTTGGCTTGTCGGCCTGGGACTCGATTTTTTCCCGCAGCCGCCGAACGTGAACATCCACCGTCCGCGGAGTGACGAAGCGATCGCGACCCCAGACCTCGTCCAGCAGTTGCTCCCGGCTGAAAACGCGCCGTGGATGGGACACCAGGAAGTGAAGAAGCTTGAATTCCAAAGAGCTCAGTTCGACCGCCTTTCCCCTGACGTCCACTTCCTGCGTGCTGGAATCGAGGCGAAGTTCTCCCGCCTGCACCACTTCCTGCTTTTCCGCAGGCCGGGTCTGCCGTCGCAGGACCGCTTTGACCCGCGCCACCAGCTCGCGAGGGCTGAAGGGCTTCACGACGTAGTCGTCGGCGCCGATTTCGAGCCCCAGGACGCGGTCGATTTCCTCTCCTTTGGCGGTGAGAAAAATCACGGGGAGGGATCTCGACCGGTCCTCGCTGCGCAGACGCTTACAGATTTCAAAGCCGTCCATGTCTGGAAGCATGATGTCGAGTAGCGCTAGGTCGGCGGGATTCCGGCGCAAGTAATCCAGACCCTCTTTACCGGAAGTGAAGCTTGAGACCTCAAAGCCCTCCTTGCGGAAGTTGTACCGCACCAGTTCGGTAATATCTTTTTCGTCTTCGATCAAAACGACTCGTGGGCGCACCGGCGCATTATAGCACCACGAATCGTAAGCCTGGCATTCTGGGTGTCCGGCGCGGCCGGGGTATTTCCCCGCTGGCTCCAAGCCGTGTTCCCCCATTTCACTTGCCAGAGGTCGGGCCCACGCAAACGCAGGTATGATACTTTGAGCAATGCCCGATACCGAGTCGATAGTGTTAACCAAACTCAATATTCCCGAAAAGCTACTGCTTGGATACTTCGCATACCTGACGGCGGGAGTCTTCTTCTTTTCGCTCGATGGCCGCCAGCGCCTTACGGCGGTAGTGCTGAACTGTCTGATTGCCGGCGTGATTCTGCTCGCAGGCCATTACGGGCAGCGGTGCCAGAGCGCGTTTCTCGCGGCACTTCGGCCCTGGATTCCAGTTTTCTTCATCCTGGTGGCTTACCGGGAGTCAGGGCTGTTCTTTACACCCGATCCCTCGCACCGTCTGGATTACTTGTTCATCCGCGTCGACAACGTGATTCTTCGGAGCACCTGGGTTCAGCACATGCTTGGCTGGGGCGCGCCGTGGCTGCAGTACTACCTCGAGCTGTCGTATCTCCTCTGCTACCCCGTAGTGCCGCTAGGGTTGATCAGCCTCTACTTGGTCCGATTCCAGGGCGGCGCAGACAACGGCCCGCTGAATGCATTGGATTCTGCGGAGGGCCGCTCCGTCCGTATGGGACACGCCATGGAACATTTCTGGACGGCTGTCGTGCTTGCCTCATGCACCTGCTACCTGCTCTTCCCGTTGTTTCCGCTGGCGCCGCCGCGAGAACTCTTTGACGATGTTCCCGGTCCGCGCGTGGCGCCCCTGCTCAGAGGGTTGAACTACTGGATCCTCGGCAAGTACTCCGTCGGCGCCAGCCTCTTCCCCAGCGCCCACGTCGCCTCGACCACGGCGCAAGCCCTGGCGATTCGCCGCTACCTGCCGCGTCTCGGATGGTTCTTTGTGGTGGTTGCGGTGAGCATCGCCCTGGCGACCGTTTACGGGCGTTATCATTACGCGCTTGACGCTGTGGCGGGTGGGTTCGTAGGGGTCAGCGCATACTGGGTTTCGTGCCGCGCGATGAGGCGGCGATACGTAGTAAAGGGCCCACAAGCGCTGGCACGAACTCCCGAACCGAACATGCAGAAGTAAGGGGAAACCGCTAATAACTCCGTCCGGTCAGCCATCCGGTGTGCCACTCGTAGGTGGTCTCCCAGTTGTTCGGGTCGTTCCACACCTTCTGGAGATTGCGCCAATAGCGCGCGCGCGCCGAAGAGGCGGGTTCAAGCACGCTGGGATAGGATTTGGCGTCGACGCTGAACGCTCCCGGCGGGTCGTCCGGCAGACGGTCCGTAAAGTGGTACGCGGCGCGCGAGAGAGTTCGAGCGGTTTCCCAGTAAGCCCTTGCCAGTTTTTCCTCGGATTGACGTTGCTTGGCCGTCCAGCTCGATTGAACGTTCAAGTACTCAGCAGGTGGCTCAGGGCCCAAAACCATGACTTGTGCGACGGATTTGTAGACAAAAAGGCTGGCCAGAATGATGGATGCCAACCCTATGAAGAATCCGAATGTTCCACCGTAGCCAACTCGGGCCATGCTAATCACCATCCACGCGCCCGCAAATATCGCCGCGCCTCAATTCCAATCATACTCGCCTGAATTCCAAATACCATAGCCCATTGGTCTCATGAGAAACAGCTACGAAAGGCTTCTTACAACCGAGATGGCATCCCGATTGCT
>JACQNR010000237.1 GCA_016202975.1 Acidobacteriota bacterium | reverse complement strand
GTTGTAGGGGCGGGGGCTTGCCCCGCCCAAGTACCCTACAGGGCGATGCAAGGATCGCCCCTACGTCATATTTTCGGGAGAACAATTCCCTGCTGGGACTGGTACTTGCCTTTCTTGTCCTTATACGATACCTCGCAGAGTTCGTCGGACTCGAAGAAGACGATCTGGCACAAACCTTCGTTGGTGTAGACGCGGGCGGGGAGGGGCGTGTTGGAGATTTCGAGCGTGACGAAGCCTTCCCATTCGGGTTCGAGCGGGGTGACGTTGACGATGATGCCGCAGCGCGCGTAGGTGGACTTGCCGACACAGAGGGTGATGACGCTGCGCGGAATCTTGAAGTATTCCACCGAACGCGCCAGGGCAAAGGAATTGGGCGGCACAATACACACTGGGCCTTTGAATTCAACAAACGAGCGCTCGTCAAAATGCTTGGGATTGACGATAGTGCTGTTGACGTTGGTGAATATCTTGAACTCATCGGCGACACGCAGGTCGTAGCCGTAGGCAGAGGCTCCATAGGAAATCACGCCTTCACGCACCTGCCTGTCGGCAAAGGGGTTAATCATGTCTTGTTCCAGCGCCATGCGCCGAATCCAGCGATCGTTCTTAACGGCCATTTGTCTCACCTCGTTTGAGTCAGGGATAGTTGGAACTACTTCACGAATCCGCCGGGGCGGGATTTCACTCTTCTCCGTCGCTGCTTGCGCAAAGGAAGTGCCAAATAATATTACAGGTGAAAGGGCTTGACAACGCCGAAACGCATTCCTTAGGATTAAGCCTAGTCTTTTCAGGAGGTTCGCGTGATTAAGCTGGATATCATCAACGAGGTCGTGACTCGAACCGGAATCACCAAGACCAAGGCCGAGATGGCCGTTGAAACAGTCTTCGAATCCATGAAGAAGGCCCTGGCTCGGAATGACCGGATCGAGCTGCGCGGATTTGGCGTATTCAACGTTAAGCCGCGCAAGACCGGGATCGGGCGGAATCCGCGAACCGGACAGGAAGTCAGCATTCCGCCAGGGAAAGCCGTTCGTTTCAAGCCAGGGAAAGAACTCCAGTCACTCTAATCAGATTCTGCAGATTGGACCGTCGGCAAGGGGACGTGTCTCAACTCATCTTGCGGCCCGGCGGTGAAGTTCCTGAACAACGCGGTCGAGTTCATCGACAATCGGGCCTCCGCTCGCTTCTCGAAAGACCTTGACGAGTTCACCGTAGTACCAGAGTGTCCCTTCCTTCCCGCCCTTAAACCGCCCCCAGAGAGACTCACCGAGCACGCAGTAATCGGCGAGGATGGCTCGCGCGTTATCGAGCTTGTCGGAGGCGGAAACCAGCCGGATGGAGGGTGAAGCCTTTCGCACGTGCGCGATGTAAGCTTCCTTGCGCGCGCGCCATGGCGGCTTGGGGACGACATCCGTATCGGTGCAGCCCTCGACGATTGCTGCGACGTTTTCTCCGAAGCGACGCCGAATCTCCGCAAGGGTCGGGGCGCCGCCCTGATCCTCCACCGCGTCGTGAAGAAGCGCCCCGATGGCCTCATCCTCATTCCCGCCGTGCGCCAGAGTGATGCCCGCAACGCTGAGCAGGTGCGCTGCGTAAGGGGTCGACGTCCCCTTGCGAAATTGCGTGGCGTGAAGACGCAAGGCGAGGACCACGGCTTCTTCAAATCTTGAAGTCAAAGGCATGAGGTCACGACCTTTCAAAGAATATTCACCGGGTCCATGTCGATCATGACGGCGTGCGGTGGCACCCCGCGCTGGTCGCAATCGGCTTCGAGGCGGCGAAGGACTTCATTCAACCTCGCCCGCGATTGGGCTTTGATCAAGAGCTGAATCCGGTAGCGTCCTTCGATCCGCGCCAGCGGCGCCGAGGCCGGACCGAGAACTCTCAAGCCGTATTGCTCCGCCATCCTGCCGAGAAATCCGCCGATTTGCCGGGCCACCCGCGCCGCGTCTTCAAGCTTGGTGCTCTGCGCAATCACATTCGCGAGCGCTCCCGCCGGGGGATAGTGCATCATACGGCGAAAGCGCATTTCCTTGCTGTAAAACCCTTCGTAATCCTGCCCGGCGGCAAGAAGAATGGCGTAGTGGTCCGGGTAGAACGTCTGCACCAGCACGCGTCCGGGCGAGTCTCCACGCCCCGCGCGGCCCGCCACCTGCGTCAAAAGTTGAAACGTTCGTTCGGCGGCGCGGAAGTCCGGCATGGAAAGCCCCTGGTCGGCGGACACCACACCCACCAGCGTGACCCCGTGAAAATCGTGCCCCTTCGCGATGAGCTGCGTACCCACCAGGATATCAATCTTGCCGTCCCGAAAATCCCCCAAGATCTTCTGATAGGCGCCCGCTCGGCGGGCCACATCGCGGTCGAGCCGAGCCACGCGCGCTTGGGGGAACATTTCCGCGATCTTGCCCTCCACTTTTTCCGTCCCCTCGCCCACGTATTGAAGATATTCGCTCCCGCAGCCAGGGCAGTGCGATGGAACCAGGGCAGTGTAGCCGCAGTAATGGCAAATCAATCGGTGCTCGCGGCGGTGATAGGTCAGCGAGATGGAGCAATTCACGCAGCGCACGGACTCGCCACAAGCGCGGCAGAGAAGGAACCAAGAGTATCCCCGCCGGTTGATCAGGACCATGATCTGTCTGCGGCACGCCAGCTCGGCTTCCATGGCTTCGAGCAATTGCCGCGAGAGCGGAACCTGCGTATGCGTTTCGCGGAACTCGAGCCGCATGTCGATGATTTCGACAGCCGCTAGTGGCCTGCCGCGGACTCGCTCCTCCAGCTTGAGCAGGCGGTACTTCCCTTCCCGGGCGTTGGAATAGGATTCGAGCGAAGGCGTCGCGGAACCGAGCACCACTAAAGCCTGCGCCAGGCGCCCACGGACGACAGCGGCATCGCGCGCGTGATAGCGCGGCGTTTCTTCCTGCTTGTAGCTGCTCTCGTGCTCTTCGTCCACGATGATGACGCCGAGCGAATCGAGAGGGGCAAACACGGCCGAGCGCGTGCCCAGCACGACGCGCGCCTGTCCTCTGCGGGCCGCCCACCAAGCGTCGTGCCGCAGGTTCTCTCCGAGGCTGCTGTGAAGAACTTCCACTTGATTTCCAAACCTCGCATGAAACTGGGCTTGAACGCCCGGCGTCAGTGCGATCTCCGGAACCAGCATCAGCGCCGTTCTTCCCTGATCGAGACAGCGGGCAATCAAGCGAAGATACACTTCCGTCTTGCCGCTCGCTGTAACTCCGTGCAGAAGCACCGGCTCGAATTTTTGGGATTCCAGCAGCCGCGTAAGTTCGTCGAGAGCCTGGGCCTGTTCTGAAGTCAGATCGCGCCCATTCTCTCCGGTCGTCTCGGATGACGCCAGGGACGCTCGCGGCGGCTCTCCGAGTTCGAGGAAGCCCCCGCCGCTTAACTTCTTCAGGTGTGCCAAAGTAGCGCGCGATGACTTGAGCAGTTCGCGGTGGTCATCCGCTGGGCCCTGACGTGCGAGTGCTTCAAGAATCCGTCTTGCCACAGGTGAGAGTTTTTGCGGCCGCTCGGGAAGCGCCGGGCCCGCCAAGCGAACGCTCCAAACGGCCCGCCGGGCGCGCTCGCGACGGACCTCCGTAATTTCCACGAAGCCTCTTGCCACGGCATTTTGAATTATCTGGATGGATCGGCCAGGGAATCGCCGGGCGAGGCTCCTTCCACTGACTTTTACCGATTCCCCGCCGACCGACCAAACGGATAGAAATCGGGCTTCCTCACTTCCGCGCGCTTCTTCCAGAAGGCTGGACTCCAGCTCGCCCAGGCGGGCACGTCCTTTTTCCGTCAACGCCAGCACTTTTTCCCGGTGCGTTTCGGAGCGGAGTGGGAGCATGGCGCGAAAGACTTCGCCTACGGGCGCCAAGTAGTACTCGGCAATCCAGAGTCCCAGGGTAAGAAGTTCGGGAGTCAGGACAGCTTCCGGATCGAGGACCTTCAGGATCTCACGGATTTTGACGCCGGCTGCAACCCTCGCCACGGGCTCCACCGCGACGCCCACAGCTTTGCGATTGCCCAGCGGGACCTGCACGCGCTGGCCGACACGAACGGTCATGTCCGACGGAACTCGATAGGTTAAGGGCTCCCGCATCGCCGCCAGCACCGCGACGTTCATCAGAGTCCCTGCCGGCTTTCGCGCCATGCGGGCATTCTATGCTGGGAAGATGGAATTGGCCAAGAGATGAGCAGTCTTGGGGATCAGGAACCACCCCCATGGTAATCAGAGTTCGCCTTCGGACAGTACTTTAAGAATGGAAGGCAAAATGTTATCAGGCTTATTGCGGCTGGGTGCAGGAGAATACCGGAATGTTCAATTCATGTATCCGCCAATCTTCTTGGTCACACTCGAAAAGACGTTGTTAATCTCTTTGGCAACCGCGCCCATACCCGCGGTCGCGGCAAGCGCGATGACCACGGCGACCAAAGCATACTCCACCAGGTCTTGGGCCGTCTCGTCCGCATGCATCAAAATGATCTCGGACCGCAAATCCATCCACAACTTCGTCATCTCGTTTCTCTCCAAACCCGGGCCCGCTAACGTCGACTCTCCCTCGCCGACCGACAAGTGTAGGCTTGACGCCTCTTATTTTCTAACAGGAGTCCGGGGAAACTCCAAGCGCGAAATGCAGACTTTAAGATATTTCGGAGGAACGACTTTACTAAATCGTTATTTTCGATCCGGTACGGAGGTCTGCAATTTCAATTTCCCCGCGCATGCGCAGCCACCAGGTTCGAATACAAACCGCCCAGGCGTTCGAGCATGCGCACGGCGGAGGAGAAATTACGCCGGTTGACGTGTTCGATGTTCAAGCCGATCAGCGGGGGGTCGGGAGGAAGATTGTCAAAAACGTCCATCAGGATTCTTTGCGCCATATCGAGCGAGCGCTCGAAGCATGTCTCCTTGTGGGATCCGGCCTTCTCACCCAGCAGGAAGCGGTCTAGGCTGGGGGGAATATCCGCGCCCAGCCAGCGCAGGAATTTGAGGTCCCCGGGATGGCTGACCGGCGTAAAGCTCAGAAAAATCCGCGCCTCGAGTCCGTTCAGCTTCTGAATCAGCCAGACGATATCGTTCGAATCGAACAAGACCTGAGTGGTGAAGAACGTCATTCCCGCGGCGACCTTGGCGCGAACGCGCTCAACTTCGTTCGGGCGGCTGGGAATACTGATGCCTCCCAATGTCAGCGGCAATCCGGCGCTCCGTATCCGCTCCGCCGCTTCCGCCGGCCCCGGGCCGGGGTATTGAGCGCTCGCCGATTCGCCGCCTACCAACACCGCGTGTTCAACGCCATACTTTTCACGCGATTCCTTAAACCAGCGGACCGGATCGGCGTCGTAGACCACCACCCGGTTGATCACGGCTTCCACGCCCGCATCGCGCTGCATGCGTTCGCCAAGCAAACGAGGTTCGACGCGGGGGATGAACCTATAGGTGCGCTCCGCGCCGCGCGCCTCATCGTGAATTTCCGGCAAGTTGACGGCGTCCACCAGGTGCCGGACACCCGCCACCTCTTGGACCGCGGCACCGAGGGCCTCCGGCTTGCCCTCCTCGGGCGGCACGATTTCGAATAACGTCACCGGGATGCCCCGACTCGCAATTTTGTCTTTGAGGATCATGCTTGTTTGCCCGCGCCAGCCCTCGGCTCGCGATTCATTCCAGCTTAGAC
>JACQNR010000240.1 GCA_016202975.1 Acidobacteriota bacterium | reverse complement strand
TGGGGACCACGTCGAAGCCGTAAAGCTCCCACAACCCCTGCGCGCGGTCGACCGCTGCGGGGAAGGTCACGCCCGCGGCCCCGATAAAGCGGCGGACCACTTTCGGTCCCTGCGCATCCATGGCAATTGAAAGGATTTCGAAGTTGGAATTTCGGTGCGCTTCGTAAAACTGCTGCCAGACCGGCAGCTGCTCACGGCATGTTCACCACGTGGCCCAATTGAAGATGAGGACACGCCTGCCGCGAAAGTCGCTCAGGCGGATGGTGCTTTCACCATCTAGCGAGGCGACGGCAAAATCCGGGGCCGGCTGGCCGACCCGGACCGTCTGGGCGAATGCCGGTACGCTGCTGGTTAGCATCAGCGCGGCAACAATGGTTTTCATTTGACGATGAGGCCCGGTCATGATTCTTCTCTCCTTTCGCGTCCCGCAAAGGCGGCCTATTGTTTAACCGGGGAATACTGGGTTGCGCCCGGCTTCTGCCGCCGCTCATATTCGGAAATCTGGTCTTCAAAGCGCAGTGTAAGCCCGATATCGTCCCAACCATTCAGCAGGCAGTCGCGGCGGAACGGGTCAACTTGAAATGGAATTCTGAAGCCCGAGTCATCCGTGACGGTCTGTGTTTCCAGGTCCACTGTCACCCGGTAGCCTTCCGTCTGCTCGGTCTTGCGGAAGAGTTCGTCAACTTGCGCGTCCGGAAGCGTCACAGGGAGAATGCCATTTTTGAAGCAGTTGTTGTAGAAGATGTCGGCGTAGCTCGGTGCGATGATGGCACGGAAGCCGTAACCATGGATCGCCCAAGGCGCGTGCTCGCGGCTGGAGCCGCAGCCGAAGTTGGCGCGCGCGAGCAGAACTGTCGCCCCCGCATAACGCGGCTTGTTGAGAACAAAGTCGGGATTCGGGACCTCGCCGTCCCTGTAACGCCAGTCATAGAACAGCACTCGCCCGTAACCCTCGCGCGTGACCCACTTGATAAATTGCTTCGGCACGATCTGGTCGGTGTCGACGTTGACGCGATCCATGGGTGCCACCAAGCCGGTGTGTTTAGTAAATGGTTTCATGACTCTCTCTGTTGGTCCTTTATTCGCTCTGATCCACGGCCCAACCGCGCACATCCACAAAATGCCCTTCAATTGCCGCGGCCGCAGCCATGACGGGGCTCACGAGGTGTGTGCGCCCGCCCTTGCCCTGGCGGCCCTCAAAATTCCGGTTCGAGGTGCTGGCGCAGCGCTCGCCGCTGGGCAGCACATCGTCGTTCATGGCGAGGCACATACTGCACCCGGCGTCGCGCCACTCGAATCCCGCGGCGCGGAAGATCTTGTCGAGGCCCTCTTTTTCGGCTTGAGCCTTGACTTGCATCGAGCCGGGCACAACCAGGGCTGCCTTAAGCGACGCCGAGACTTTCTTCCCTGCGGCAACGCGCGCCGCGGCCCGGAGATCCTCGATGCGCGAATTGGTGCAAGAACCAATGAAGACCTGATCGACTGCGATGTCCTCGATCTTCGTTCCCGGTTTGAGCGCCATGTATTCCAGCGCGCTTTCCGCCGCACGCCGATCCACATCGCTCTTGAAGGAATTCGGATCAGGAACCCGGCCCGTGATGTCGGTTACCATACCGGGATTCGTGCCCCAGGTGACTTGCGGCGCGATGTCCGGGGCGTGGAATTCGACGAGGGTGTCGTGTTTTGCCCCCGCATCCGTTGCGACCGACTTCCAATGATCCACCGCGGCTTGAAAGTCCTTGCCACGCGGCGTGAATGGCCTTCCTTCGAGATACGCGAACGTGGTCTCGTCCGGCGACACCATGCCGGCGCGCGCACCGCCCTCGATCGACATGTTGCAGACGGTCATCCGGCCTTCCATGGAGAGGGCGCGGATGGCCTCGCCCGCGTATTCGATCACGTGGCCCGTGCCGCCGCCGATGCCGATCTTGCCGATGATGGCGAGAATGATGTCCTTCGCCGTCACGCCGGGCGCGCGTTTGCCCTCGACGCGCACCAGCATGGTTTTGGAGCGGAATTGCGAAAGGCACTGCGTGGCGAGCACGTGCTCGACCTCGCTCGTGCCGATGCCGAAGGCGAGCACGCCGAACGCGCCGTGCGTCGCGGTGTGGCTGTCGCCGCACACAATCGTCAGACCGGGCTGTGTCAGGCCCAGTTCCGGGCCGATGACGTGCACGATGCCCTGCTGCGGGCTCCTCGTGTCAAAGAGGAGAATGTCAAAATCGCGGCAATTCTTTTCGAGCGCCGCGAACTGCGCGGCGGCGACGTCGTCGGCGAGCGGTAGATGACGATTCTTAGTGGGGATGGAGTGGTCCATCGTCGCGAAAGTCAAATCGGGGCGGCGCACCTTGCGACCGGCCGCCCGCAAGCCCGCGAACGCCTGTGCGGAGGTCGCTTCGTGCACGAGGTGCCGGTCGATGTAGATGATGGCGGGCTGCCCCGGCTCTTCACGGACGACGTGGGCGTCCCAGATTTTCTCGTACATGGTGCGTGGTGGCATTAAATCTTCCTTTTCCTCGACCAGCTCACTCCATTGTGGCCGTCGCGTGGCAGTTCGGTCAAATTTATAATTTCTTTATTACTATAAGACTCGCTTATAGCGCGGGCATGGGGTGATCCGCGCCAACAAGGAACGCTCCCGTCACGCGTCCCCGATCCACAGATTTTTCTTCGCGGAGCCCCTGCCCGAGAATTATACGCTTCGCGCCCCGGGGCTTCAAACTCGAGGCTTTGGAGG
>JACQNR010000226.1 GCA_016202975.1 Acidobacteriota bacterium | reverse complement strand
GGCGCGGCCAAGAACGCCACCGACAGGTCGCGCCTGAAGAGTGCGAGACGACGCTTCTCTTGCCAGCCCCCGCCTCTGTTGCTAATATGGCGTGCGAGCTGGAGTGGCGGAACTGGCAGACGCACGAGACTCAAAATCTCGCGCTGCGTAAGCAGCGTGGGGGTTCAACTCCCCCCTCCAGCATGTTGCGCCCTGCTCCAAGTGTAGCGGGAGGGCAGAACCCTCCCCTACTTACCACGTGCAAGCCTCGCAAACGCTTCGCCCGCTGCTTTGATGGTTTGCGCCACATCCTCGTCGCTGTGGGCGAGCGAAACAAACGCTGCCTCGAATTGCGAAGGGGGGAAATAGACGCCTCGGCCGAGCAGAGCACGGAAGAATGTCGCAAACCGCGCCGTGTCGGAGGTCTTGGCGCTTGTGTAATCGGTCACGGCGTGCGGGGTGAAAAACAAGGTGAACATTGACCCGACGCGGTTCACCGTGACGGCGACCTCCGCGTGTACCGCTCTGCTCCTTAACCCTTCTGCGAGCGTGCGGGTCAGGGCTTCAAGCTTTTCGTAGGCGCCGGGCCGCCGCAAAATTTCGAGCGTCTTTAACCCTGCCGTAACCGCCAATGGATTTCCGCTCAATGTTCCTGCCTGATAGACGGGACCCGAGGGCGCGACCTGATCCATCAGCGAGGCCTTGCCCCCATAGGCGCCCACCGGAAGTCCGCCGCCGATCACCTTGCCGAGCGTGGTGAGGTCGGGACGAATCTTGTAGAGTTCCTGTGCGCCGCCATACGACACACGGAATCCCGTCATCACTTCGTCGAATATGAGAATAGTTCCCTGCTCCGCCGTCAGGTTTCTCAGTCGCTCGAGGAAACCCTCAGCCGGTGGCACGCAGCCCATGTTGCCGACGACGGGCTCCAGGATGACCGCGGCCAGTTCGTTGCGATGAACGCGAAATGCCTCCTCCAAGGCTGCGAGATCGTTGAAGGCGAGCGTGATGGTCAGTTCCGCCAGTGCGCGCGGAACGCCGGGGCTGTCCGGCAGGCCGAGCGTGGCGACGCCCGACCCGGCTTTGACCAGCAAGCTATCGCCGTGACCGTGGTAGCAGCCTTCAAATTTGAGAATCTTGTCGCGTCCAGTGGCCGCGCGCGCCACGCGCAGGGCCGACATGGTCGCTTCCGTGCCGGAATTGACCAGGCGGACCCGCTCCAACGATGGATACGCCTCCGTAATCCGTTCGGCGAGTTCAACTTCGGCGGGCGTGCAGGTCCCAAAGCTCGTGCCCGTTTCCATCACGCCAGCGAGCGCTTCCATCACTTCGGGGTGGCGGTGGCCGAGAATCAGCGGCCCCCACGAGAGCACGTAGTCGATAAAGGTCCGGCCATCCACATCGGTCAGACGGGGCCCTTCGCCGCGCGCCATGTAGATGGGGTCGCCGCCCACGGCGCGAAACGCCCGCACGGGAGAGTTCACCCCTCCGGGCATAAGCCTGGTAGCCTTGCGAAACAGTTCCTGTGAGCGAGCAGCCATATTGTGCGTCTCTCCCCAAGATATTCTGGATTTCGACGATGCAGCATAACACTCGATTGCGCAGGGCGACAAACCAGAAGCGCTCTCGACCCCCAAGCGGAGCTGACACAATGCGCCGTGTTACAATTCTTTCTGGGAAGGAGTGAAACCGGAATCAAGTGGCCATCCGAAAGATTATTCCCCTTGAAGATGCCTACAAACTCGTAGACGAACTGAAGCGCCAAGGCAAGCGTGTGGTCTTCACGAACGGATGCTTCGACCTGATTCATCCCGGCCACACACGGCTGCTGCAGGCGGCGCGGAAACTCGGAGACGTTCTGGTGGTCGCCGTCAACAGCGACGCCAGCGTGCGCGGCCTCAACAAGGGGCCGGACCGCCCGATCCTCCCGCAGGCGGAGCGCGCGGAGATCATCGCTGCGCTCGAGGGCGTGGATTATGTCACGATTTTTGACACCGTGAGCGTGCTGCCGGTCGTCGAGCGGATGCTGCCCACAGTCCTGGTCAAAGGCGGGACCTACCCGCATAACGAAATCGTGGGGCACGAAGTTGTAGAAGCGGCCGGCGGGGAAGTTGTGTCCATTCCGGTCGTGGAGGGTTTTTCGACCTCTTCCATCGTCGAGGCGGCGATGCGGCTGTTTCCCGTCTGATCTGCAATGGCCTACCTAAGCACTCTGCTTCAAAAACTCCTTCACCACCCGGAGGTCGAGCGGGCGCGCCAACAGCTTGTCTCCGCTCCACCGCACCAGGCATCCCTCGGGGGCCTGACGGCTCCCGCCAAGGCCTTGGCGCTCGCGACTCTCGCCCACAAGGTTCGCCGCCCTTTTGTCGTCATCACCGCGGACAACCCGACGGCGGACCACCTCGCGAAGACGGCCGCGGCGGCGATGGGCTGGCTCGGTGGTTGCGAAGGCGCTGCGGTGGGCGTGTTCCCCGCAGCCGACTCGACGCCCTACGAAGGCCGATCGCCCCACTCGGAAATCGCCGAGCGCCGCGCCGTCGCACTTCTGAACATCGCGCGCGGCGTTACCCGTCTTCTCTTCGTTCCTCTCCCCGCCGCACTCGGCAGGTTTCGCGAAGGCTCCTACTACTCCAGTTTGTTGCTGGACTTGAAGGCTGGCGAGGAAGTCCTCCTGCAGGACCTGACCGAGCATCTTGACTCGGTAGGATACGAGGCTTCGGAACCCGTTACGGCCCCAGGCCAATACTCGGTTCGCGGCGGCATTGTGGACGTCTTCCCGCCGGAAGCGCCATTGCCCTCGCGGCTGGAATTTCTGGGCGACACCATTGAATCGATCCGGGAGTTCGACCCCTCGACACAACGGTCGCGCCACCCACAAACAATGGTCCGCATACTCCCCTTCTCCGAGCACCGGCGATCCGCAAAGCTGTTCACCAGCCTGGTCGAAACCCTCTCCGCACGATGCACCGCGAAGCGTGGTGGGCCCGATTGGCATGTGGAATACTCGGCGCCCTTCCCCGGTTGGGAGTTCTTCGTACCCCTCGTCGAGCCGCACCGGCGGACACTGTTTTCTCTACTGGAAAAGCCCGTTGTGGTCTGGGATGAACCCGTCGAGCGAACCGGCCAGTTGCAGAAAACACTCGAGATGTTGAGCGGGGCATACGAGGAAGTTCGCGACGTCGTGCCGCCGCGCCCCAGCCCACAGGAGATATACCTCACCGAACCAGAATTCCTGAAGGCGCTCGAAAGTCTCCCCGCTCTGTACTTGCGGGAATTGGCGATTGAAAACCCCACAGGAGGGCCCACCGGCTCGCTCTCGACGCAACCGCCCCCCAAGTTCCACGGCGGGGTGAAATCCATGGTGGAGGAGTTGAAGCAGCGCCGGGCGAGAGGCGAAACCATCCTGGTCGTTTTGCCGACCGCCGGCAAGGTGGATCGCCTACGCGAGATTTTGAAGGAGTACGAGGTCCCGTTTGAGCTTGACGAGGCCGGCGCGCCCGCTCAGGCGGCTTCAACGCCACCACCCGTAATCATCGCCCGCGGCGAGCTGGACGAAGGCGTTGTTTTTCCGGAGCTCGGCGTTGCGCTGCTTTCCGACTCCGATCTTTTTGGCGAGTTCATCTGGGGCACGCACGGGCGAAGGGAGAAATCGGTCGCCACGATCTTCATCTCTGACTTGAGCGACCTGAAGCCGGGCGACTACGTCGTGCACATCGATCATGGCATCGGCCAGTACCAGGGGTTGCGCCCGTTGGAGGTGGACGGCGCCCGGCGCGACTTCATGCTCCTGATGTTTCAGGAAGACGCGCGGCTCTATGTCCCTCTCGAGCGGCTGGACCTGGTTGAAAAATATCGCGCCGGCGGCGAGGGCGGCGCCAAACCGCAGCTTGACCGGCTGGGCGGCGCAACCTGGGCGCGCACCAAAACGCGGGTCAAGCGCGCGCTCCGCGACATCGCCCAGGACCTGCTGCGGCTCTACGCCGAGCGAAAGATGCATCCGGGAACGGCGTTCAGCGCCGACACGCCGTGGCAGAAGGAATTCGAGGACTCTTTTGAGTTCGAGGAAACGCCGGACCAGATTACGGCGCTCACCGACATCAAGCGCGATCTGGAGTCCCCGCAACCCATGGACCGCCTGCTGTGCGGCGACGTGGGTTACGGAAAAACGGAGATGGCCATGCGCGCCGCCTTCAAGGTGGTGCAGGACGGGAAGCAAGTGGTGTTGCTCGCTCCCACCACCGTCCTGGCGTTTCAACACTGCTCCACATTCCAGCGGCGCTTCGCGGCCTTTCCCATGCGCATTGAAATGCTCAGCCGGTTCCGCTCCCTAGCGGAGCAGAAGGCTGTTGTGGCCGATGCTGGGGCGGGCCGCGTGGATATTCTGATCGGCACGCACCGTCTGCTTTCGAAGGACGTGCATATGCGCGACCTCGGCCTGCTCGTCGTAGACGAAGAGCAGCGCTTTGGTGTGGCGGCGAAAGAGAAGCTGAAAAAGCTCAAAGCCAGCGTGGACGTGCTGACACTTTCGGCGACGCCCATTCCGCGGACGCTTCACATGTCACTGGGCGGCCTGCGCGACCTCTCGGTGATCGAAACGCCGCCCCGCGGGCGGCTGGCGATTCAGACGGTCGTAACACCCTTCAGCGATGCGCTGGTGCAGTCGGCGATCATGCAGGAGCTGGCGCGGCAAGGGCAGGTCTATTTCGTTCACAACCGCGTCGAGACCATCTGGAGCATTGCCTCGATCATTCAGCGCCTTGTCCCCACGGCGCGGATTGGCGTCTCGCACGGGCAGATGGGCGAAAAGGAGCTCGAGCGCGTGATGTTGAAATTCATGGAGGGGGGCTCCGACGTGCTGGTTTCGACGGCGCTGATCGAAAACGGCCTCGACATTCCGCGCGCCAACACCATGATTGTGAATCGCGCCGACCGGTTCGGCCTCGCCGATCTCTACCAGCTCCGCGGGCGGGTGGGCCGCTCCGACCGGCCCGCCTACGCCTACTTCTTGATTCCGGATGAGGAAACCCTCACCCCCATTGCCAAGCGCCGTCTCGCGGCCCTCAAGGAGTTTTCGGGACTAGGCGCGGGGTTCCGTCTGGCCGCACTCGACCTCGAACTGCGCGGCGCGGGGAACCTTCTGGGCGCAGAACAGTCGGGGGAGATGAGCGCCATCGGCTTTGACCTCTACCTTCGCATGCTGGAGCAAACGGTGGATGAATTGAGGGGCGCACCACCCAAGATTGAGGTCCGGACAACCCTGAACCTGGGACTCGATATCAAAATACCGGAAGGCTATATCGCCGACGAAAGCCAGCGGTTGAGGATGTACAAACGCATTGCCGGCATGTCCAAACCCACCGAGCGCGATGACATGCATGGCGAGCTTGAGGATCGCTTCGGGCCTGTTCCCTCATCGGTTGAAAATCTTCTCCACTATGCGCTTCTCAAGGCCGTGGCGGAGCAATTGCGCGTCCAATCCATTGAGCGGAAGGCGGAGGAGGTCTGGCTCAGATTTCACCCCGAAGCGCTGGTGGACACGGCCCGGC
>JACQNR010000223.1 GCA_016202975.1 Acidobacteriota bacterium | reverse complement strand
TCGCCCCGTTCGAGTCCGGTGAGCGTCTCGGCCATGAGGTCCGCGCCGATGACGGCGAGCCGGGCCGCGAGCGATTCCGTCGTGTCGTCATCACGGATGGCTTCCTCTCGCATCAGGAGGACGTCGCCCGTGTCGAGCCCTGGGTCGATCTTCATCGTGGTCACGCCCGTGACGCGTTCGCCCTGCATGATGGCCCACTGAATCGGCGCCGCGCCGCGGTACTTCGGCAGCAGCGAGGCGTGAAGATTGATGCAGCCCAGACGCGGCAGTTCGATCATCCAGGGCGGAATGATCCGCCCGTAGGCCACGATTACGATCGCGTCAGGATGGTACTTCGAAAGAAACTCCACCGTCGCCGCATCCTTGAGTTTGGCGGGCTGAAAAACCGGAATTCCCAAACGCACGGCGAGTTCCTTCACCGGAGGCGCAGCGATCTGATAGCCACGGCCCGCGGGCTCATCCGGCTGGCAGATGACAAGTTGCACCTCGTGCCCCTGCGCGATCAGTTTCTCGAGTGTGGAAACCGCGAACTGGGGGGTGCCGCAGAAGAGGAGCTTCATGGTTGGCCTGAGGTTCGGCGGATCTCAAATTAGGCGTCGCCGGCAGCCGGCGTTCGACTACCAATCTCCCGCCTTGATCAGCTTCTTGACCTTGCGCTTGATCGATTCGCGCTTGAGCCTGCTGAGGTGGTTGATAAAGAGCACGCCGTTCAGGTGGTCGGTTTCATGGCAGAAGGCCCGCGCCAGGAGTCCTTCGCCCGTCATCTCGAATTCTTTGCCTGTGAGGTCCTGGGCGCGAACCGTGGCGCGAGCCGGCCGGGCAGTCTGGGCGCGAAAATCCGGCAAGCTCAGGCAGCCTTCGTCCTGCATCTGGCGGCCCTCCGTCGTGACGATGACGGGATTGGCCAGCACCAGCTTCGCCTTGGGATCCTGCCCCGAAGTGATATCGATCACGCAGAGGCGCTTGCCGATGCCGATCTGCGTGGCGGCGAGCCCCACGCCATTCGCCGCGTACAGGGTCTCAAACATATCGGCGACGAGCTTTTCGAGGTTGCCATTAAATTCGGCGATGGGCTCGGCAGGAGTTTCCAACACCCGCTGGCCGTATTTGACGATCGGATATATCATCGTTGAAACTCGAAACTGGCAACTCGAAATTCGAAAATATTTCTCTCCAACGAATTTCGAGTTTCAATTTTCGACTTTCTCATATCAGAATCGTCGAACCTGATCAATGTAGGAATCAAAATTCCTCCGCGTTTCCTGAATTGAATCGCCCCCGAATTTCTCGAGGAAGGCGCGCGCCAAGGAGAGCGCCACCATCGCTTCTCCAACCACCCCCGCGGCGGGCACGACGCAGACGTCGGAGCGCTCGTAGGCGGCCTTGACCGGCTCCTTGGTCTGGAGGTCTACGGACTCGAGAGGCTGGCGCAGGCTGGAAATCGGCTTCAGAAACCCCCGCACGATGATGTCTTCGCCGTTGGTCATCCCGCCTTCGAGGCCCCCGGCGCGGTTGGTCGGCCGGATGAAGTGGGACGCCGCGCGGTCGTAGCCAATCGGGTCGTGAACCTTGGAGCCAAACGTCGCGGCGTTCGCGACGCCACTTCCAATCTCTACCGCCTTGACGGCCTGGACCGACATGACAGCCTGGGCAATCTGGCCGTCCAGCTTCTCGTCCCACTGCGCGCAAGAGCCGAGCCCCGGCGGAACTCCCCGTGCGATCACCTCGAACACGCCCCCCACGGAGTCTCGGGTCTTCAGAGCTTCATCGACCTCGGCTTTCATGCGCGCTTCGGTCTCCGGATCAAGGCAACCGAGAACAATGTCTTCCCGGTCGCGCAGCGCCAGAATTTTTTCAAACGCCACGTCGGAATTTTCGAGGGCCACTCGGCCCACGGCGACCACGTGGCTCGCCACCTCGATGCCGAATGTCCTGAGGAAAAGTTTGGCCAGCGCCCCCGCCGCCACGCGGGACGTGGTCTCGCGCGCGCTGGCACGCTCCAGAATGTAACGCGCGTCGCGGAAGTTGAATTTCAGGCAGCCGGCCAGATCGGCGTGCCCTGGCCGCGGCGGTGTAAGCGGTTTGTACTTGGCCTTCGCTTCCGGCCGGTCTTCCACCGCGAGCGCCTCCTGCCAGTTCGGCCAGTCGCGGTTCTCGAGCAGGATGGCGATGGGCGAGCCGATGGTCTCGCCGTGCCGGACACCCGAGAGGATTTGCGCGTGGTCGGATTCGATCTTCATCCGGCCGCCTCGCCCGTATCCACCCTGGCGCCGCTTCAGATCGCGGTTGATATATTCGAGGTCCACACGCAGTCCCGCCGGAAGCCCGGAAATAAACGCCACCAGGGCCTGTCCATGGGATTCGCCTGCGGTATGAAACCGGAGCATTGGGCCTCTCTATTGTGTGCCGGGCCGATGACCCGAAACCTGAATTCTAGCGGAATACCACAAAAGCGTCAAAAAATGACAATTCCACACCATGAACGTCGAAGCTTAGAATATAATGCCACTCCGCTGGAGAGGGCCGTGCGCTATCTGATCTTAAGCGACATTCACGCCAACCTGGAAGGGCTCGAGAAGTGTCTCGAAGCCGCCAAGGAGAAATACGATAAAGTCATATGCTTGGGCGACTTGGTAGGCTATGGGCCCGACCCCAACGCCGTTATCATCCGGGTTCGTGAGATTGCGCAGGTGATTATCCGCGGCAATCATGACAAGGCTTGCTGCGGGCTGAGCGACGCGGCGGAATTCAACCCCCTGGCCAAGATTGGAACCGATTGGACGCGCGCCCAGCTCACGCCCGAGCACAACGAATTCCTTCGCAACCTGCCCGTCGGTCC
>JACQNR010000034.1 GCA_016202975.1 Acidobacteriota bacterium | reverse complement strand
GTTCCCTCATCGGTTGAAAATCTTCTCCACTATGCGCTTCTCAAGGCCGTGGCGGAGCAATTGCGCGTCCAATCCATTGAGCGGAAGGCGGACGAGGTCTGGCTCAGATTTCACCCCGAAGCGCTGGTGGACACGGCCCGGCTGACCAATTTCATCCGTCGGCGGCGGGGAGCAGCCCTGCGGCCGGATGGAACCATGCGCTTTCGGCTGGCGGGCCCCGAGGGCGAAATCTTCGCCCAAATCCAAAACGTCTTGCAGGAACTCGCGCCCCGGCCTTAAGATGAATAGGCAATCCGTCCCGGCGTTTCCGGTAAGCAAACAATGAAGAAAAAGCTCCTCGTGACTTTGTGCATCCTGGCCGCCATGGGGGCGAGCGCCACTCCCGCTGTGGCTCGGCGCAAGGTGATTGACCGCATCATCGCCCGCGTGAACAACGAGATCGTGACGCAACGGCAGTTTGAGCGCGAGCAGGAAAAGCTGCGGCGCGAGTTGGCCCGTGCCTATGTGGGCGACGATCTGCAAGCGCGTGTCCGCGAAGGCTCCAAAGACCTGCTGCGCGACCTCATCGACCGGGCGCTGATGGTCCAGAAGGCCAAGGACCTCGACATCAGTGTGGAAACAGACGTGGTCAAGCGCCTCGATGAAATCCGCAAGAGCGTCAACGCCGCCTCCCTCGAAGATCTTCAGAAAGAAGCCGAAAAAAACGGGCTCAACTGGGAGGATTTCAAGGACGAAATCCGCCGCGGATTGCTGATGCGCGAAGTGATGGGGCGCGAGGTGGGCCGCACCATCGTCGTTTCCCGCGAGGACGCACGCAAGTACTTCGAGGCGCACAAGGAAGACTTCTCCTCGCCGGAAGGCGTAGCGCTGGCTCAAATCCTGGTCTCAAATGAAAAGCGCAAGCCCGAGGAGGCCGAGAAGCGCGCCAAAGAAGCCCACGAGGAACTCACAGCCGGCCAGAAGTGGTCGGAGATGGTGAAGAAATACTCCGACGATGCGGGCACGGTGGATGAGGCGGGCTACATCGGCTTCATGAAATCCGGGACGCTGGCGGGACCGCTCAATGACGCCATCGCCAAACTGGATGTCGGTGAATACTCCGATCCGATTCCCATCAAATCGGGGTACATCATCCTCAAGTTGCTGGACCGCCGACACGCCGGGATTCCTAAATTCGAGGAGGTTGAATCCCGCGTGTCGGAAACGATTTACAGCCAGAAGATGCAGCCCGCATTACGCAAGTACCTCATCACCCTGCGCAAAGAAAGCTACATCTTCTTGGCCCCGGGTTACGTCGATAGCGGCGCGGAGCGGCCGAGCGAGGCCGCGGAAACCGCCCGAGGACAATGAAGGACTCACCTGCCGCACGCCCCGCCAAATCCATCGTTGATTCCCCTTTCCTTGTCCAAAGTAAAGAGCGCAGGAGGGCGAGCAACGGCAGCGCCTATCTCGACCTCGTGTTGCTGAACGCCAAGGGACCGCTCCGGGGAAAGGTCTGGGATGCGGATCGACACCATCTCGACTTCGAAGAAGAAGACGTAGTCCGCGTTCAGGGAGACCTGGAGGAATTCAAAGGATCCCCCCAGCTCATCGTGCGCAAAATCACGCGCATGGCCCCGGGTGAGTTTAACTACGCCCAACTTTTTCCGCGCTCGCAGCGCGATCCGGACGAAATGCTCGCCGAGCTCCTGGCTCGCATTCGCCAAATTGCCGAAGCGCCGATGCGGACTCTGCTGCTGGCTTTGCTTGAAGACCCCGCCATCGCCGAGAAATACAAGCTCGCGCCCGCCGCCATGAGCTATCATCACGCCTACCTCGGCGGACTCATCGAGCACGTGCTTTCGCTGATTGGCCTCGCCGACAAGATCTGCGATCACTACCCGGACCTGCGGCGGGACGTGATCGTGGCCGGCCTCGTCCTCCACGATATCGGTAAGATCGAGGAGCTGAGTTACAAGACGGGAATCCGCTACACGACGCGCGGGCAGCTGATCGGGCACATTTCCATCGGCGCCGAATTGGTCAGCGAGCAGATTCGCGCCATCCCGGACTTCCCTGCCACGCTGAAAGACCAGCTCCTCCATATCATTCTCTCGCACCACGGCGAGTTGCAGTTCGGCTCGCCCAAAGAGCCCCTCTTCCCCGAAGCGCTGGTCGTCCATCTGCTCGATAATCTCGACTCCAAACTCCAGAGCATGCGCACCCAGTACGCCACCGACAAGGACCGCCCGGGAGACTTCACAGCGCGAAATCCAGCCCTCAAGCGCGAGCTTTTCAAAATTGAGTAATCAAGGGATTGCGCGATTGGGTGGTTGGCGCAGGAAGTCAGTGCGTGATCAAAGGGTTGTACACCCACCCGCAATCAATCCGACGAGGGAGTAAGCGGCAAGCGGCACCGCCGAATGCGGGCTTTCTCAACTATGACGATGGAGGAAGGTAGATCTTCGTAACGGACTGACTCCAGCACTCGCCCCAAACGTTCAATCGCTTCCTGCTCGCTGTAGTTTCCACCTCGAAACAGTATGAGGCCGGGGCCTGCCGCTTCCGTTAGTGCCAGCAATATGGGGTAATCCAGGTCGGCCGTGATAATGACACGCCCTTCGCGCCGGGCTAACTCCAAAAGGCTGGAGTCTGAGGCAGACGCAAGTCCGGGCGTACTTACATGTGTGACATCGTGTCCCAACTCGGCGAGCCGCCTTGCCATGCCGGGCGACAAGGGCATATCGACGAGGAATTTCATCGAACTAATTCGACGGTCTCTTCTTCCGCGAGGCAGGCGGCATAGCGGAGGACCTCATGGATGTCATCCGCTTCCAAGTATGGGTAGGCGCGGAGGATCGATTCATTCGTTTCCCCGGAAGCCAGTAGTCCCAGCAGACGCGAGACGGGAAAGCGCAGACCGCGAATGCAGGGCTTCCCCGTGCAAACTTGCGGGTCAACTGTGATGCGTTCGAACTTCATGGGCGACGTACCTCCGGTCCCTTCGTTTTCTATTATGCACTATTTCTTCCGAATTCAAGTATGGGGCTCCATTCAATTGTATGCGATTTGCCCGAACCAGAGGGGCAACCTCCTGGCGGACAGCGCTGGACGCGCCCTGCCGTTCGTTGGCACAATGGCACTGATGCTCTTCGAGGAATTCCGCATACGCGACGTGGTGATTCGCCCGGCGCATATCCTGGCGCCGATGGCAGGGATTACCGACACGGTCTTCCGCCGCTTTATCCAGCGCCTGGGCGGCTGCGGCCTCATCATGACGGAGTTCGTTTCGAGCGAAGGGATGCTGCGCCAAAACCTGAAATCCAAGCGCTTCCTCTACTACACGGAAGAAGAACGCCCTATCACCGCGCAAATCTTCGGTGCGGAGCCCGCGCACCTCGCCGAGGCTGCGCGCTTGATCGAGGACCTGGGCTTCGACATCGTAGACCTGAACCTCGGCTGCCCGGCGAAGAAGGTGGTCAAGTGCGGCGGCTCGGGTCTGCTGCGCGATCTGACGCAACTGGGAGAGATTTTGCGCGCGATTAGAGCCGCCGTCTCGATTCCCTTCACCATCAAGATCCGCGCCGGCTGGAGCGACGGGGAAATCGTTGCGGTCGAGGTGGCTCGCATGGCCGAAGACGTGGGCGTCGAAGCGATCGCAGTTCATCCGCGCACGCGCCTGCAGGGCTTCAGCGGCCGCGCCAACTGGGACATCATTCGGGACGTTAAACAGGCCGTGCGTATTCCCGTGATCGGCAACGGCGACGTGATGACGCCTCGCGACGCCGAGGCGCTTCACGCCCAAACCGGCTGCGACGCCGTGATGATCGGACGCGCCGCCGCGACTAACCCCTGGATATTTCGTCAAATGGACGAGTATTTCAGGACGGGAACATATCAGGAACCCGGAGAGACAGACCGTTACGAATTGATTCGGGCCTATTACCGCATGCTGGCGGAAGAGGCAACGCCCGGCGCCATCGGCAAAATGAAGCAGTTTGCGAGCTGGTTCACGCATGGTGTCCGGAATGGGGCGGAACTTCGCCGCAGCGTACAAAGTGCGCGCCGGGTGGAGGAAGTTCTGGAACGCGTCGACGAATTCTTTTTGCGCACCGGTCAGGCCGCTGGCGCGGTGGCCAACTGAACTAATGCCCCGCCGGTCTGCATCCGGCGTTTCAAGTTAATTCCGCCACCCATGCCGGCGTGGTGAGCCAAAGCTGTGGCATACTTACCGGAAGCGAAGGAGCATATTCGGTGGAGCATCGAACCCAGCACCGGATTCACGCCGCCGTTCCCACCAGGATTCACGGCGTGGACGCGCAGGGGGCAGTGTTCGAGGAATCGACCGAGGCCATCGAGGTGAGCCGCCGGGGGCTTTCTTTCTTCACGCGGCGGGATCTTCGCGAACTTTCCCAGATTACGGTGGTCCTGCCCGGCCGAGGGCCCATCCGGCCCGGCGAAGGTGCGACAGATTTTTTTACCGAAGCGGCCGTGGTGCGCGTGCAGAAAGAAGGCGATTTGAACCGCGTCAGTATCCGCTTTATGGGGGCAACGCTCTCCACCTACACGGCGGAAACGCCATAAGCGAAGGAAGAATTCAAACCTCTGAAGCCCTCCTTGTCACGTTTCAACGCTCACCCCTTTTCTCCCCCTGCATTCGCCGGTACGCATCACTGCGGGAGAGTCCGAGCTTCCGGGCAACGGATTTGAGTGCGGCCCGCTCGTTGAGGCCTTCGGCAGACATCACCTGGGTGACTTCCTCGCGGATCGAACTCTTCTTCTGGAGAGCAGGCCGGGCCGCGAGTTGCGGGGCAATGAGCACGGTCATTTCCCCCTTGACGGGCTTCTTCTTGAAGCGGGCGAGAATCTCCGAGGCCGTCCCCCGGCAGAACTCTTCGTGGACCTTGGTCACTTCCCTGGCCACCACGACGGGCAGGTCCCCTAGGATTTCCTTCACATCCTCGAGCATATCGAGCAGCCGGTGAGGCGCTTCGTAAAATACCAGGGTTTTGTTCGAGCCCCTGACTTCTTCGATGGCTTTGCGCCTCTGCGATTTCTTGGCGGGAAGAAAGCCGAGAAACCGGAACTTGTCGACTGGAAGCCCCGCGGCCGAGAGCGCCGCCACCAGCGCCGACGCGCCGGGGATGGGAACCACGGGAATATTATGCCGGATGGCAAGGTGCACCAGGCGGTAGCCCGGATCGGAAATGACCGGCATGCCGGCATCGGAAACCAGAGCGATGTGACTTCCCTCCTCGAGCTGGAGGACGAGTTCCGGGGCGCGGGTCAGCTCATTGTGTTCGTGATAGCTGATGGTCGGTGTCTGGATGGCATAGTAGTTGAGAAGCTGCTGGGTGTGGCGAGTGTCTTCACAAGCGATCAGATCGGCTTCCTTCAAGGTGCGAAGGGCCCGGAAAGTAATGTCCTCCAGGTTGCCTATGGGGGTTGCCACCAGATACAGCGTTCCTGCGGGTTTCGCCGCTGGGGTCATTCGCACCTCGTCGAGCGATCATTGCGATTCGTGTAAGACGACAGTCTATCAACTTGGCCGGGCGACGGCAACTACGGAGCGCAGGGCTGGCTTTGACCGCGAGGAATCGGGCCTGCTATAATGTTTTGGGGCTAATCCTGGGAGGAACATTTTGCCGCTTTACGAATACCAGTGCCGGAAGTGCGGAGTGAAGGTCGAGAAGATCCAGAAGTTTTCCGCCCCGACCCTCGGGAAATGCGAAAAGTGCGGGGGTACCATCGAGCGGCTGCTTTGTTCGCCCGCCATTCAGTTCAAGGGCAGCGGGTGGTACGTCACCGATTACGCGCGGAAGTCCTCCGCACCGGCGGGAAGTAATGGCTCCTCCCCCAAATCAGACAGCAAAACTGAATCGGCCGCGCCCGCGGCACCCGCACCGAGTAATCCCGTATCACAAAAGAAATGACACCCCGCACCCTCAAATCTGCTCACACCAATTTTCCGAACCGTATTTCGCGAGCCGGCCGAGAGACGGGGCCCAGAAGATTGCATCGGGGTGAGAGCGTGGCTAAGAAGAGTTCCGGGCGGTGCTAAACCTTCAGCGATTTCAAGTAGCGCCGGAATCGGCGAGCGAGGTCCGGGCGTTTCAACGCCATCTCGACTGTCGCCTGCAAGAATCCGAGTTTATCTCCGGCATCGTAGCGCTTGCCTTCAAAAATATAGCCGTAGACGGGCTCGCTCTGGAGCAGGCGGCGCAGGGCATCCGTCAACTGGATTTCGCCGCCCGCCCCCGGCCGCGTTTCTTCGATGGCGCGGAAGATGCAGGGTGAAAGGATGTAGCGTCCGATAATCGCAAGGTTCGAGGGCGCATTTTTCGGGGCGGGTTTTTCCACCATGTCCTCGATGCGGAATAGCCGGCCATCCCACTTGCCTCCGCGAACGGCGTGCCCGCGGATGACCCCGTAACTCGAAACCGATTGGCGTGGCACGCGCTGCACGGCCACGACGCTCGCGGCGTAGTGCTCGGCAACTTCCATCATCTGCTTCAGGCACGGCACACGGCTGGCGATGATGTCGTCGGAAAGCACGACGGCGAAAGGCTCATCGCCCACCAGTCCCCGCGACATCTGAATGGCATGGCCGAGCCCCTTGGGCTCCTGCTGCCGGACGTACGCCACTTGAATAAGGCTGGAAATCGACCGCATCTGCTTGCGGAGTTCTTCTTTGTTCCGGCCCAACAATTCGTGCTCGAGTTCCAGGGAGACGTCGAAATGATCTTCGATCGCCTTCTTCCCTCGCCCCGTTACGAAGATCACCAGGGGGATGCCCGAATCCGCCGCTTCCTCCACCGCGTACTGCACCAGAGGCTTGTCCACAATCGGCAGCATTTCTTTGGGCTGAGCTTTGGTGGCCGGGAGAAATCGGGTCCCCAGCCCGGCGACAGGAAGCACGGCTTTGCGAATGGTCATAAACACACCCCGGGCATCGAAATCTCCTCCGCGCGCTTGCGCCCTTTGAGAGAGTTTACCGTCAAGGCCGAGGCGCGTCAAAAGAAAGAAATCGGTCCCAAGTTTCACGTGCTGCTTGCTCCTGACCTTCGCATCTTCCATCGTGCTAACATGACATTGCGAGGCTTGGAACTATGTTGGTCCTTGGAATCGAGACAAGCTGCGATGAGACGGCGGCGGCCGTGGTTGCCGATGGCGAGCGCGTTCTCTCGAATGTCGTCGCCTCCCAGGTTTTGACGCATGAAAAATACGGCGGTGTTGTCCCCGAGATTGCCTCTCGCGAGCATCTGAAAAAAATCAGCCTGGTTGTCGACGAGGCGCTCACTCAAGCCGGGGCGACGCTCAGCCAAATCGACGCGCTCGCCGTGACCGAAGGACCCGGCCTCATCGGATCGCTCCTGGTGGGCGTGGTCTACGGCAAAGGGCTGGCGTTTTCGCTCTGCAAGCCGCTCGTCGGCGTCAATCACCTGGAAGGTCACATCCATGCCGTCCTCCTCGAGAACAAAAGGGCGCGGGAAGCCAACCCGGTAATTCGGGAAGCCGAACTCCCAGCCGTGAGCCTTGTCGTTTCCGGCGGGCACACCAGCCTGTTTCTAGTACGCACGCACCAGGAAGGTGGCCGGCTACGCTTCCAATATCAGCCGCTCGGGCGGACGCGCGACGATGCCGCCGGCGAGGCATTCGACAAGGTCGCCAAGCTTCTGGCGCTCGGCTATCCCGGCGGGCCGATCATCGACCGGCTTGCGCGTTTTGGAAATGCCAGCGCCCTCGATTTTGGCCGCATCAAGATGCGGGGCAACCCACTTGACTTCAGCTTTTCAGGAATCAAGACCGCCGTCCTCTACCGGGTGCGGGGGACGGCGCTGGCCACAGAAGCCGAGTCTCGCCGCGCGTGGCGCAAAACCGTCACGACACGCGTGACCGCAGACGACGCCCGCAGTCAGTGCTCCGCGGCAACGCTCGACCTGGTAGCCAGCTTTCAGAACGCCGTCGTCACCGACCTTGTGGAGCGAACCTTGTCCGCGGCGGAGACCACCGGTGTTTCAACTATCCTCGTCACTGGGGGCGTTGCCTGCAATTCCCTGCTGCGCGCTCGTTTCGCCGAGACGGCCAATGCGCGTGCCATGACCGCATTTTTCCCCTCCCCGGATCTCTCAACCGACAACGCCGCTATGATTGCCTCGGCGGGCTACTACAAACTCGCGGCGGGAGAGCGCGCCGGACTGCCTCTCACCGCGCACGCTACGTTTCCGCTCGGCCAGTAAACGCCATTTCCCGCGGCCCACTCGCCGCCGATTCCATTACAATGACAGGTCATTGACGTACCAAGTCCGGGAGGGCGGCTTGCCCCAGCACCTTCGGGGAACCCTCCCATACAACCTCGATATGCGAATTGGCGTTGACACCGGTGGAACTTTTACCGACTGCGTGATCTTTGAGGGCGGAGAAATCCGAATCCTCAAAGTCTTTTCCACGCCCCAAAACCCCGCGCGCGGGATCGTCGATGGTGTTTTTCGCGCGCTCCCGGGCGGCGCGCCTCGCGGACTCGAAATCATCCACGGCACCACGATCGGTACAAACAGTCTCCTAGAGCGGCGAGGCGCCCGCGTAGCGCTTGTCACCACAGCCGGGTTTGAGGATTTGATCGAGATCGGCCGCCAGAACCGGCCACGGCTCTACGACTTCAACGTGCGGCGCGAGCCGCCACTGGTACCACGCTCGCTGCGGTTCGGGGTAGGCGAGCGCACGGCGGCGTCCGGAGAAATCCTTCAGAGCCCCACGAGCGCCGAAATCAAGTCTCTCAAGGACCGGATCCTGGGCGCCCGGGCCGAATCCGTTGCGTTGTGTTTCCTGTTCTCCTTTTCCAACCCCACGAATGAACGACGCGTCGCTCGCGCCCTTCGCAAACTCGGAATTCCTGTCTCCGTTTCACACGAAATCCTGCCGGAGTTCAGAGAGTACGAACGCCTCTCGACCATCGCGACCAATGCCTTCCTCGCCCCGCGCATGGGCAAGTACCTCAAGAGCCTGGTGCACATCGTAGGGGAGCGCTCTGCGCTCCCGCGTGACGTGAAAATCCAGTCCAGAGGGCTCCCCCACCCGCGTCCCCCGTGCGTTTACGTAATGCAATCGAGTGGTGGCATCACCACGGCCGAGCGCGCCGCGCGCGAGCCCGTTCGAACGATCCTTTCCGGCCCGGCGGGTGGAGTTGTCGCGGCCGCGTGGCTCGCGCATCAAACCGGCATGGAGCGCGCCATCAGCTTCGACATGGGGGGCACTTCAACGGATGTCTGCCTGATCGAAGGCGCGCCGCGCTTGACAAATGAAACCACATTGGGCGGCCTGTCCGTTGCCGTGCCCGTTCTGGACGTGCACTCGGTAGGCGCGGGCGGCGGGTCGATCGCGCGCATCGACGCGGGCGGTGCCCTGCGCGTGGGCCCGGAGAGCGCTGGCTCCGTTCCCGGCCCCGCCTGCTACGATCGCGGTGGCAAGCTTCCCACCGTCACCGACGCTCATGTCCTCCTGGGCAGGCTGGACCCCGAATGTTTTCTCGGAGGATCCTATCCGCTCAACGCGGCTGCGGCAGAAAGGGCATTCCGGAAATTCCTCAACGGTTCCGGTTCCGCGTTCAAGTCTCCGCTCGACCTTGCCCGGGGAATCGTCGCCGTGGCGAACGCGAACATGGATCGCGCGCTGCGCGTCATCTCCGTCGAGAGCGGACACGACCCGCGGGAGTTTTCGCTGGTCTCCTTTGGAGGCGCGGGAGGCCTGCACGCCGCCGACTTGGCGCGCGCGCTGGGCCTGGGGAGCGTCATCGTGCCGCAAAATCCCGGGGCGTTTTCCGCCTTGGGTATTCTGATTTCGGACGTCGTCAAGGATGCGTCTCTGTCCGTCCTGCGCACCGTTCCCAATGGAAGCCTCGACGCAAAGCGCGGATTTCAGTCCTTGCTTCGTGCCCTCGAGAGCGATTTGGGGCGCCTCGAGGCCGCCGCTAGAAAGCAGCTCCGTTCGGAACAATCAAACGCCGGTCGCACCGCCGTCAGCCGTTTTCTCGACCTTCGCTATCGCGGGCAGGCTTACGAGCTGACGGTTCCGTTTGCGCCGGATTTCCTCGCGCGCTTTCACCGTGAACACGAAAAAACGTATGGTTACGCGCACCGTGGACGGGCGGTCGAGATCGTCAACCTGCGCCTCCGGCTGACCATGCCGACGCCCAAACCAAGCGTGCGGCGGCTGGGATCGGGCGTGCGACGGAAACTCTCGGAAGCCATCGCGGGAATTAAGCCGGTGTGGTTCGAATCGCGCCTCTGGGAAACTCCGACTTACAGCCGCGTGAAGCTTTCAGCGGGCATGCGATTTCAAGGGCCTGCGATCATCGGTGAGTACAGTTCGACTACCGTCCTACCGCCGGATTTTGTCTGTGAGGTGGACAAGCAAGGGAATTTGATTTTGCAGAGGGCCGGCAAATAAAGGGAGAGTTGGCCCCCTCATCCGTCCCGATATCATCGGGACACCCTCTCCCATAGGGAGCGGGTTGGTTTGGTAGGGGCACGGCGCGCCGTGCCCCTACGGTTCTTGCCGGTGAGAAGAATGGTAATCCCGGAGGATGTCATCGAGCCGCCCGCTCATTGCTGACGGCTGAAAGCTATTTCTCATGCGCATCGACGCCGCTGAACTCGAAATCTTCAAAAGTCTCTTCCATTCTGTCGCCGAGGAGATGGGGGCGGCACTCCGGCGCTCCGCCTTCTCGCCCAACATCAAGGAGCGGCGCGATTATTCCTGCGCGGTGTTCGACGGGAAAGGCCGCGTGGTGGCAATGGGTGACCACATGCCTGTGC
>JACQNR010000235.1 GCA_016202975.1 Acidobacteriota bacterium | reverse complement strand
TTGGTAATGATCCCGGTAAGCCACTTCGGCGGAAACTTGGACTCCCCACTTTCGAAGGCCTGAGAAAAAAGCTTTGGGATTTCCGATTCCGCAAAAGGCGAGGGCCCGACGGCACTGCACCTCTCTCCCAGCGGCGGGCGATCCGCTTTGCGCCTCGATCCACCCCCGAAGGGAAATTGTACTTTCAAATACCGCCGCGCGGGGGTTCAAGCGCGCGACGATTTCCCTGTGGCTCAACCCGTCGGCAAGTTCCGTGCGCGTCAGGACAACGATATCGGCGCGCCGCAGAGCTGAGCGAGGCTCGCGAAAGCGCCCTGCGGGGAGCAACACCCCGGCAGAGAAGTCCTGGGTTACGTCAATTGTAACGACGTCTACCGTGCGCTCCAGGGCCCAGTACTGGAACCCATCGTCGAGTAAATGGACATCCACCGTAAAACGTTCCTCTGCGATGCGGCCGGCGCGGTACCGATTTCCACTGACGACGATGGGGACCTTCGGCAGGGCCGCGGCGAGCAAGGCAGCTTCGTCTCCGGCTTGGCGCGGGTCCACGCGGCGGCTCGTTTGAGGTGCGATGGTGATTATCCCCCCCACGCTTCGGCGGTAGCCGCGGGTGAGAATACTAGACGTCCATCCGCGGTCGAACAATCGTTCGGCGATGTACATGACCAAGGGGGTTTTCCCAGTGCCGCCCACGGTCAAATTACCCACACTGATGACAGGCCGGTTCAGCCGACGCGTTTTGAACAAGCCAAATCTGTAAGCCAGATGGCGCAGAGCAATCCCTGCGCGGTAACCCTCTGCGAACGGAAGCAGAAGTCGTGCCATCAAGACGTCCTCTGATTGGCGGGAGGTGCATCGGTGCTGGGCGGACCCAGCCATTGTTCCAGAATTTCCAACACGCGCACGGTCGCCCCGCGCTGATCATCCAGCACTTTCCGCGCGGCCGCGCCGAGCTGATTCCGGCGCTCCGGATGACTGAAAAGTGCGTCAAGCTTGGCACTCAAACTGGCGGCGTCCTGTACCTGTATCGCCGCATTTTGATTGAGGAGAAGCTGGGCAATGTCACGAAAATTGTGCATGTGCGGCCCGAAAAGGATGGGCTTCGCCCAATACGCGGGCTCAAGGACGTTGTGCCCGCCGGTTGGGACCAGGCTCCCTCCCATGAACACCGCGTCGGCAAGCTCAAAGATTCCGGCTAATTCTCCAATCGTATCGAGGAGCAGGATTTCGGCTCTCTCCAATTGGGATGCGAGAGTCTGCCCTTCGGCAGCCAGCCGGGTGCGCCGGACAAAGCCTGACCGTCTCTCTTCGAGCAGCGAGGCAACTTCCTCAAACCGTGCCGGATGGCGAGGCGCGAGAATCAGCATGGCGCGCGGATTGCGCGCTCGTACCTGATGCCAAACTGGGATGAGCAATCCTTCCTCTCCAGGCATTGTACTTGCGGCGACCAGCAGAGGGCGCCGGTCGGAAGTGGCCAGGGCGCGAGCCAGGCGTTGGGCGAACTCACCGAGTTCGGGCGGTCGAGCGTCGAATTTGAGATTGCCTGTCACTACAATCCGTCCGCGCGCCGCTCCCAAGCTGTGAAAGCGTTCAGCGTCAACATTGCTCTGCGCGCAGATCCAGTCCACGTTACCAAGGACCGAATGGAAGAAGAAACGAATCCAGCGGTAACGAGGAAACGAGCGATCGGAGATTCTCCCGTTCACAACTACCACACGCGCTCCTGCTTCCCGGGCGACGCGCAGAAGATTCGGCCAAAGTTCCGTTTCCACAACGACCAGCAGCTCAGGCCGGATTCGGCGAAACGCCCGGCGCATGCTCGAGGCCCAGTCCAGCGGCAGCAGGAATCTTCCGTCAATATCCGGCAGGCGCGATTCGCCCGCCTTACGACCTGCCACCGTTACATGGCTTAAGAAGATCTTCCGGCCGGGATGTCGCTGTTGAATTTCGCGAACGAGGCTGGCCACGGCCATGGTCTCACCGACGGAAACGGCATGGATCCATATCGCCCCACGCGCGGACTGCTGGAAAGCGCGGGGAAGGAAACCGAATCTCTCCCGCCAGTCGGCTGCGGAAGCGATATTTCCACGCAGCCGCCACAAGTAGTACGGCGCGGTCAATAGGACGCCCAGCGTAAAGAGGAAACTGTACAAGAAACGCATCGCGGGATGGACGTCAAACGGAGTGAAGCCGAGTCCGAGATTATAGACGGACTAAAGGCTGCCGGCAATGAGGCCTGGTCATGCAATTCACATCGATCGCCCAAGAGCCAGCAGTCTATGTCGGGCAGATAAAGGAGGTTGACCGATGCCCCTCAGGTTTCGGGTGGCGGCTGGGTCAAATCATTGATCATTTCGTCTGTAATCTGATGGATCAATTCTTCGACCTGCGCGGTGGAAAGCGCCGGCGGCGCCATTCGAACCACGACACTGTGAACAATCCAATGCACGAGATCGGTGTCCAGCACCGCGGCAGCCGACGTGGCAGCCACCGGCTCGGGCGCTGGTGGGGCTTCCGCAGTGAGATCGGCCGCCGCCGGGGGTGGCTCCTCCATCGTCATGGCGGCTGGGGCTTCGGGCAGAGGTGAAGGAATCGAAACCTGGCCGGTTGCAGCATCTGCCAGTGAATAGCTATCCATGGTCGAGGCCGCAATCTCGGAGCTCGCCTCACCGGGTGCGGGCGCAGGAGGCACAGGTGGCACCGGTGGGGGTTCTTCGACCGGCGGAGCCGCAGACGAATCGTCCGCCAGGATGGGCTCAGCGAGCTGAACCGGCATGCGAAACATCATGGTTCGAGCGGCTGGCTCTTCCTCTTCTTCGGGCGCGGCCTCCGCCGACTCCTCGACCAACATGGGCTCAGGAGCAGGCACGGGTTCTGCGATCCTCTGGCTCTCGCTCTCCGGGAATCCACCAAACGGCATGCCCGACCTTTCGGCCTCGGCTGTTTCCCCGGAGGCGCTAGAGAAAGCCTCTTCAATGGACATGGGTGGCGGGCTGACCTCGGGATATTCTTCGGTTAACGGTTGATCGGCAAATGCCGGGCTTCCTGCCAATGCCCCCAGATCCGGCATGTCTACCTTCGGAGAAATCTCTGCGGGCAAATCCATCGGCTCGGGGGCTTCAGGTTGTACAGGGCCAGCGGCGATGGGCGCGCGAACAGTCGGCGGAGGCGGTGGTGCCTCTTCCTTGGGGATGAAGCGATTTACCGTGCTGAGAAGTTCATCCTGCCCGAATGGTTTCTTGATGCGTCCATCCGCACGGGCCCGTTGCGCGCGCGACTCATCATACGGTGTCTGATCGCTGTAACTCAGCAGGACCGGAATCTTTGCCAGCTCCGGGGAATTCTTGACGAAATCGCAGACTTCGTACCCATCCCGGCCGGGCATTGAAACATCGGCAAGAACCAATGAGGCTCTCACAGTGGGAAGCTTCTTGATGGCCGCAACGCCATTTGACACGGTGATAACTTCCAGACCTTCACCGGTCAGAATTCCCTGAGCTCGCCGTTGATGTGACGGACTGCCGTCTGCTACCAGAACCAACCTTGGCACGCCGGCCCTCCTACTGAGCCTTTACCAGTCACGAATACTACCAAATGTCGGTCAAGGAGAGAAGCAACAAAATAATGGGTGTTCGGAACTCCCCCGGACGATCGAAGCCTGGCATGACCAGTTCGGATTTCTGGGGTGCAAAATGACGAACTTCAGAATGGCTTGATGATCTTTTTGAATAAGCTTTTCTTCTTCTTGGCAGGATCCGGTGTTTCCTGCGATTTTGATTTTATGTTTCCCGGATCAGGGGGCTTGCTCGCAGTAGCTTCGTTCCCAGATTCAGCTGCCGAAGACGAGTTTATAGGGGTGCCCGATTTCAGCGCCTCATCGCCGACTGGAGCTGCTACGACAGTCCCCACGCGGGGAGTTCCTTGTGCGCCGCTCGCCACCTGCACGGGTCCAGGCTTGGGCGCGCCCAGCCGCACCGGACCGTGGCGGGTGGCACTGACGTCAGGCGAGCCGGAGAGAAAGGACCCGACTTTCTGGAAGAGATCTTTGCCGGGCCGGCGCGCGGCATCGGCTTCGGCGCGGGCCAGAACGGCGCGCGTCGGTTGGGGGATCGGCTGCTTCAGCGCGGCCAGACGCTCTTTAACAGGCCCCACGTAGGCGCTGAGGGGATGCTCCGTGATAACCCGAGAGTAGTACGTTGCGGCTTCCCCAGGTCGGCGGAGTGCCTCGAGCGATTTACCGAGATACCACAACGCAGCGTCGCCCTGACTGAAGTTCGGGTAGTTATCCGCGATTTCTTGCAGGCGAGAGCGTGCCGCAGGGAAAGCACGTTTGGAGTAATAGAACTGGGCGATCTTGTAATCTCCCTGGGCCAGGACCTCCTGCACTTGCCGCAACCGGGCCTTCACCCGCGGCATCACGTGGCTGTCGGGGTATTTGAGAAGAAATTCTTTAAATTCCGCTTCCGCAAGTTTAGCTTCGGAACGGTCGCGATCGGATTTCGACATCATCCGGTAGTGGGCCATACCGGCCCGGAACTGGGCTTCGGGGGCCTCCGGCGCGGTGGGGAAGAAAGTAATGAAATCCTTGTATTCCGCCTCGGCTTGGGTCAGGCCGGAAGTTCCACCTTCGTGGTAGTAAGAATCGGCAATGGAGAGTTTCGCCCTGGAAAGGTACTCGCTGTCGGGGTAGGTGTTAATCAGCGTCTGAAGTGTCAGCCTCCCGACGTCGAAATGGTTCCGCTCGATTTCACGCGTTGCTTTCTCGTAAAGGATCTTGTCCGGCTGGTCGCCGGGATTGAGCTCCACTTCGTCGCGATGCCGCCGGAAAAGACAGCTGGGCGTCGTCAGAAGAATCATGGCGACAAGGAGGAATTTCCTGAGGGGATGCTTCCGGTCCAAGATTTCGATTTCCTCGTTTGTTTATTCGAATCCCCGCTCGCGCGGGTTATGCCACAGAGGTGCCCGGGATCCCCTGGGCGGCACGAACCATTGCAGTGAGCCGTGTCCGCGGGTCAACACTATTAAAGATGTCAGAACCGGCCACCAGGATGTCCGCACCGGCAGCGGCCACCTCTTGTAGATTTCCCGCACCGATGCCGCCCTCCGCCTGGATGGCGAAATCGAGGCGACGGTCCCGGCGTGCCTTAGCGGCTCCTCGAATCTTCTCGGTTGATCTGGGAATGAACCCTGCGGGCTGATCCCTGAGCGTTGGTTCTCCGCAGAGGATTGTCAGAAAATCAATCTCCCCCAGAATTTCACTCACCGCGTCGAGCGTCGTTGGATACGTTAGCGCCACGCCGGCTTTGGCGTTCTTCCCGCGAATAAAATCCAGAATTCCCGGGAGATGGTTTGTCGCCTCGTAGTGAACGCACAAACGATCGGCACCCGCTTGCAGAAAGTCTTCCACGAAGCGCTCCGGGCGCTCAATGAGCAGGTGGACTTCGATCGGTAGCTCCGTGGCCTTTCGCAGGCTCGCGACGACGGGCAGCCCGATGGATATCTCCGGAACGAAATGGCCATCCATCACGTCCATGTGCACCATGGACGCCCCGGAAGCTTGAATAATTTCAAGCGCTTCCCCAAACGTGGCCCAATCCGCGGCAAGAATGGAAGGCGCGACGAACGGCATAGAACCAATTATTTAGGATAGCACAAGTCCAGAGGTTGCGCAGACCTGGCGGGGATTTGGGTAGCGCCCTAAGTTGCCCTGTAGCGGCATGCTTCAGCCCGCCATCTGCCGCCCTAAATTGCGGCGCTACATCAAACCATGGCACTACCGCCTTTGCCCCCACCGCACAGGACTTCCGCGCGACTGCGTGACAGGACTCGGAATCACCGAAATCCCAGTAATTCGACCTCGAAGAGCAAGGTGGAGTTGGGCGGGATCACACCCGCGAAACCCTTCGACCCGTAGGCAAGGCCGGGTGGGATCGTGAGCCTGCGCTTTCCGCCGACATGCATGGTCGCGACGCCTTCGTCCCATCCCTTGATGACATCGCCGCGGCCCAGTCTGAAGGTGAACGGCTGATTGCGGGACACCGAGCTGTCGAACATGACCCCGCTGGTCAGCCAGCCCGTGTAATGCACCACGACCTGTGCTCCGGCTTTGGGCGAAGGCCCTTTTCCCAGAACCAAGTCCTGGTACTTCAAACCGGAGGGAGTGGTAACCATTTTGGGCTCAGTAGGCGCCGCCTCGGCTGGCTCCGGCGCCTTCGCAGTCGGTGGCGCACTCGGCTCAGGCGCCGTCTGGCTCTCCTCAGGCTTCGGTGCAGACGAGCATCCGCTAAGAACCATCGATATCATTGCAGCGACAATGACTTTTCGCATCGTGTTTCCTTTCCAACGAGTTTGCGCACGTAAAGCTATCATTTCGCGCTTCGGAATTCAATTGGACACTCTTGTCATGGCCAAGAGCGCCTGCAAACGAAGAAGCTCGATGCTTTTTGCAGACTACTAGCCATTGCAAAACCCCCTGTAGCCCATTGGAACGAGGGCCATTGACATGACGAATCGCGGTTTAGGGGAGCCGTGCGGCATGGCCCTATTGAAAACAAAGGGCTTAACTTCACGTCCCACTCCCTCATCCCCGATAGCTGGGGCTTAGCTAAGCAAATCAACAAGTTCGATGGGGTTTTTGCAATGGGTTCTAATCAACGCGGGGCCGCCTCCGGGCCAGCGCGAAGTGATTACGC
>JACQNR010000222.1 GCA_016202975.1 Acidobacteriota bacterium | reverse complement strand
GATCCTTTCAACGACGTCGATGTAGATGTCATTTTCAGCAAGGATGGGGCAACCTGGCGTGTACCTACGTTTTGGCGGGGGGGCAGCGAGTGGACGGTGCGTTTCGCTTCGCCCTCGCCTGGGGAGTACACCTATCGCCTGGAGTCCACGGACAAAAGCAACCCTGATCTGAACGGACAGGAAGGCCGTGTTCGGATCAGCGCATACACCGGCACCAATGAACTGTTGCGGCACGGTCCACTGCGAGTGAGTCCGAACAAGCGTTATTTCGAGCATGCCGACGGAACGCCCTTCTTCTGGTTAGGCGACACGTGGTGGTGCGGCATGTCCAGTCGCTTAAGTTGGGAAGGCTTTCAGAAGCTGACGGCGGACCGGAAAGCGAAGGGGTTTACAGTCGTACAAATCGTCGCCGGGCTTGTTCCGGAATTCGGGCCACCCTCTGATCCTGGCTTCTGCAATGAGGGCGGCTGCGTTTGGGATCCGGAATTTAAGCGAATCAATCCGAGATTTTTTGACTACGTGGATCGAAGGGTCCAACATCTTGTGGATTCCGAGATCGCGCCGGCGATTGTGGGGGCCTGGAATTATGGCGTCCTTGCTGAGATGGGCGTCGCCAAGATGAAGAAGCATTGGCGGTACATCATCGCCCGCTATGGAGCCTATGCTGGGTTTTGGATCGTGGGCGGAGAGGTCTTCGATCCCCCCGAGGAAGTTGCGCGTAGGCTTGGGGAACTTTCGATGAGTCGGAGCATCCCCGGCGGCTGGACCGACTTGGCGCGATATCTTCGCGCCACCGACCCCTACCACCACCCCGTTACGGTTCACGAGATTCCACCGCCCTATGACTTCCCTCTCCAAGATGAGTCGCTGACGGATTTCGACCTTTTCCAGTCCAGTCACTTTGGCTGGTCCAGCATCGCCGTCTCGGTGGCGCAATTGAACATGCATTACGCGCGGGCGGAGGTGACCAAGCCAGTTGTTGAGGGTGAGATCGGCTATGAAAGAATAATGGAAACACATCTGGAGGATTTCCAGCGGATGGCCTTCTGGTTGACGAGGCTGAACGGCGCTGCCGGTCACACCTATGGGGCGGCCGGAACCTGGATGTCATACACAACGGACAAACCCAATAATTGGACCTTCTTGACTTGGGAAGAGGGCATAAACCACCCGGGTTCCTATCAGGTTGGTCTGGGCGCGAAGCTCCTTCGGCAATATCCGTGGTGGCGGATTGAGCCGCATCCGGAGTGGGTCACACCGCGTGGGACTACGCTTCTCGAGCCTCGCAGTGGGATAAACGGGTTCGATTTGGGAACGTGGGACTTGTTTTCTTCTGACGATTCCACTCCGCCTTCAGACGCTGATTATCCAACGGGCGAGTGGAAGGCACATGGAGGAAACTTCCGTCTTCCCTATGCCGCCGGCATTCCGGGTGATGTGCGGTTCATTTATGTGCCGTGTTCCGGTCTTAATTGCACAACCGGAGCTCCCACTGTTCTCGGGTTGGAACTGGGCATTCGGTATCACGCCTATTACTGGGAGCCCTCGAAGGGAATCAAGATCGATTTGGGTGCCGTGGAACGCCCTTCGCCCGGAGCGACGATCCGCGAAGACAAATTCGATGATAGCAAGGCCTCGGCTTGGACTGATTACGGTACCAAGAGTGCGCGTGGCGGTGGGAGGCTTTCCTCAAGCGGAGAGATGCTGGCGATACTGAACGGAGTTAGCGAAACGGACCTAGTCGCTGCAGTGGACGCGCACAGCGACGCGGAGGCAGGCCTGGTTCTTCGTTTTCAAGACACCGACAATTACCTGGCGGCAGTATACTCCTCCAAAGACAGAGCCCTCTACCTTCTTGATCGCAAGAAAGGTGTGGACGGCCGTCCATTAGGCCATACGCCAGTATCGGCTATCGGTCCCGATATTCGATTGACGGCCGAAGTAAGAGGTGGATGGGCGGCGGTATCAATCACGGATGGTCAGCACACTTGTGTTACCCCGATCGTAGATGTCATTGGAAGGAGAGGGTTCATGCCAGCGGTCGCCAGCAAAATCCTTCCCGGCGGAGCGGGGCTCAGGCACAGCAACGACGGCACAACGCAGAGCTTTGGCAACTTCGAACTGCGTAAGAGTCCGACTCTGGTGACGGATGAGTATCTGGAGCGGAAGCTCTACGACGCCCGTGGGGGCTATCGGGGCGAGCTCAGCGGGCCCGAATGGGACGATTTTGCCAGGGAGAAGGTTATCCTCTTAGATGCCTACAAACCCCCCAATTTCCTAATCCGGCAAGACTCGCTCCTCGTGCTGGAACGGATGAAATGACGCGGACCGGGGCTTTGTTCGAAGCCGGCAAACAGCGCTTCGACAGCCAGGACCGCGACGCAGTTTCCATAGCGGAGATTGCTAAGTGCTCCGAAGGCGGAGTCATTGTCAATTCAAGGTCAATAACGAACCGTCGCCACTTTATTGGCGGCAACATACTTTTAGATCAGGACGCGGGACGGATCGGCTCCGAACTATGGGTTTGAGGTCCGGGCTGGAATCGCGACCTCCCCTAGCAGTGCACGCGCGTTCGGGATGAACTGTTCCGCCAATCGGCGACCGCGGTGCGGGAGCATATCGGAGAATCGAACCAGCGGCCCGACACTGCTCGGAAAGGGGAATTCCGCAATGGTATTCCCAGATTATGCGTGGCCTAGGGATGCGGGGCGATAGTCGCCTCGTGTCGCAATGAAGTGAAACCCGTCGTGTGCGAAAACCCGCAAAGGGGGAGATATCTGTGCGGGTCTGTGCCAAGCAAGTACAGGAAGTGCGCTGTTAGCCTCTCCTCGGCTATATGCGCCGATGCTGGATGGCGTTGAATTCCGATACGTAATGGCCACCCCGCACAGAACGCACTGCTGGGGCGCGGAGAGGCTTTTCCCGGGTAGAGACGAAATGGCGATCAAATCCCAAGAAAAAGTTCTGCTTAGAGACCTTGCCTTGAAAGTGAGAGACATTGCCCAGTGTCCCGTGTGGCGAGAAAAAAACCGATTATGGCTCGACAAGAACTCGCTAAGGCATACGCGGCCATTGATACTCTGTTCCCTGCCCGATCAAGCCTGGAACGAGCTCATCCCGGAGTGCTCCCTGTCGGTGCAAGACTCGCTCTTTCGAAAGTATGAGTGGGATTTGAAGAAGAGAATCTACCGGTGGGAAAATCTGAGAGACGACGAAATCATTACTGACAAACTCTACGTCCCGATCCATCACAAACTGACGGACTGGATCGAGGGCCGGGTGAGGCCATACAGTGCACACCCGAACCAAGCCGCCAGGTTTTGTCCCAGCATCATCGAACATGCGGATCTGCGCAAGCTGAGATTTCCCGAACTCACTGTCGACTGGCAACTAAGCCACGCTCAGTACCAACAGGTCCAGGATGTGTTTGGCGACATTCTACAGGTTATCTTCGGCGAGCCGTATTACGCTGGAACCGACGGCGAGGTCATGGGATGGGGCAACAGCCTCATCGATATCCTGTGCGAACTGCGAGGCATGGAGAAGCTTTACCTCGATCTTCTCGTCGCCCCGGGTTTTGTTCACGAGTCGATGGAGTTTCTGTCGGCAGGAACCCTGAAATACCTAAGCGATATGGAGAAAGAGAATCTTCTGCGCCTTAACAATAACGAGTTCATATGGGCATCCAATACCCCTTTGGGGTCAAATGGATTGGGGATAAGTGATGAATTGCCAAAGAACAACTTCATCGCGAACCATGTAACAACCGAACACCTATGGGGCTATTTTCAGGCACAGGAATTCGTAGGCGTTTCTCCCGACATGCTGGAAGAATTTGTCCTCCCATATCAGGTTAAGATTGCAGGGAGATTTGGCCTTAACTGCTATGGGTGCTGTGAGGCGAACGACCGGCAATGGGACAAGATCCTCAAAAACATGCCGCATCTTCGTGAGCTGTCGGTCAGTCACGCCTCGACTCTGGGGATCGCGGCCGAGAAGCTCAGAGGTGATTACGTGCTTTCGTGGAAGCCACATCCGGCAGAAATGATCACCATGTTCGACAAGGAACGCATTCGGCGGGCGATGAGGAGGGCCTTCGACATTACGAGGGACTGCTGCGTGGTAGTCTGCCTGAGGGATACGCAGACGTTGCTTGGTGAACCCGGGCGGGTTGCAGAATGGACGCGT
>JACQNR010000221.1 GCA_016202975.1 Acidobacteriota bacterium | reverse complement strand
GGCTTGAGGCCCGCGCGGGTAAACAGCATGTGCCACGCCGTGACAAAAACCAGCGGCACGGCTGCGGCTTCGTCAAAGGTCAGGTCGCCGGGAATGGGGATGACGTTCATCTCCGCCGCCCGCACGTATTCGGCGTAGCCGCCATCGACCATGACGCCGAAGAGCGTGTAACTGCGGCAGGCGCTGTCGAGCCCCTGGAAGCACTGCTCGCACTGGCCGCAACTGATTCCGGGCGAGAGCAGCACGCGGTCACCGGGCTTGAAGCGCGTGATGAGCGAGCCGATCTCCGCCACTTCGCCAGAAATGTCACTGCCCACAATATGCGGCATTGGAAGCTGCCACCGGCGAACACCCATGCGCAGCCAGAGGTCCAGATGGTTCAGCGCACACGCCTTGACCCTGACCAGAACCTCGTTGGCCTCGATCTTCGGGTCCGGCGCATCCTCGTACTTGAGAACCTCCGGCCCGCCGTGCTCATGAAAACGAACGGCCTTCATCGGTGATTCCCCCCTCTCGGCTTCCCTGAGACCATCACGGAGCCGTTTATTACATAATCACATAGTGTCACAATAGAACTTATCCGAAGAAGAATCATTCCGAGTCCGCGCAAGCCTCGGAATCTGCAGGAGCCTGTCTTTTGTTTTCAGTAATATTCTGGCTTCGTTCCTCGAGATTTGAGTTGGTGCATGTCGCCCTGGCGGGGCGGCCATACGGGCGTAAAGTCCGGTCTGCATTGTGATGCTTCATGACATAATATTAACTACAAGAGAAATGTTGAGTGTTTCCTGCCGCCCGCCCACCTCACTTGACGTCTAGCCTATCACACTTGCCATCGCTCCGTCAAGGCCCGCCCCGCTCGGGCGGCCAGAACCTGTTGCAAAACGCATTTTAACTTGCTGTCAGGGCACGGTTTTGACCGTGCCGGACCGCAATCCCCAAGACCGCGGCTTCAGCCGCTGGGGGCCCCTCGATGCACCTCAGGGGTTAAAGCCCGCTCCCTTCCGACCCCCGGGTCGGCACCACTAAAGTAGTGCCCTGGCGAGAGTCACGGGAAGTTTTGTAACGGCTTCTACCTTGTCGGCGCCTTAAACTTCTCGCGAACGATAAGAACGCCAAATAGCAATAAAACGTAGCCCCCGACCAGGGCGGCGACAAAGTAACCGTCAAATCCGGACTCGAGGAGCGACTCCGCGGGATGGTTCGGGTCATAGTAGACCTGTACCTTCCCACCCACAGGGTAGTGCGCGCTCAATTCGCGCGTCCAGAACTCCGAAATGGGCATCCACTGATGACCCACGTAGAGCCGTTTGCCGGTGTAGGTGATGTCGTTAACGTAATACCGATAAGAGATCTGGAACTCCATCTGCTTGGTGATGGGCGACTCCGACCGCTGCCAGGCCTTTTCCCTGACGGCCGCCTCGGCAGACACGGAAGTGACAGTCCTTTCGGCTTTCGGCCAATCCCGGCTGGAGTATGCGGTGTACATCTCCCGAAGGGAGACCACAGTCCAGATTACTCCGATGACACCGACCAAAACTGCTGCGAGAGTGCGCCCTTGTAACATGGGAAGCTCCTCTCACAGCGTGTGCGGATTTCGGATGCGCTGACCGGCCCGGTAGCGCATGACGCCCGTATAGACGACGAGCGCGATCGCCACACCAATACACCCAAACACGATGGCAAGACTCCCGAGTATGCCTGTCACGATGCGCAGGCCAACGCCCTGCCCTACGGCAAGAACGATTTCTGGCCCTTCCTTGCCCTCCGGGTATTCCGCCGACAGCTCATAAACGCCCGGCTGCTCGATTCGGAACTCCAGAAACGAAACTCCGGATCGGCCGCCCGTTGAATAATGGGTGTTGGCCGTCGAACGCGAAAGCTTGACCGCAGCGCCCGTGGCCTTCGATCTCAGCGAGCACTCCAGCCCCGACACGGTTTCGCTCCCCGAATAGATACGACTGCCCACGACGCTTTCGTGCTCGTGAAAAATCGTGTAGCTCCCGGGTTTCGCGAGGTTCAGCTCCGCCGTTCCCGGGACCACCACCTGTTGAAGTCCTTCGTCGAGGCCACTCAGGCTCTTCCAAAGGACGATGGCGAACATCGCCCAGCCCGCCACAAAGATCACGGCGGCCAGGCCGTACAACCATCGGCCGGGACGAATTTCTTGCGCCACCAAAGGATAGTCGCCATTCATGAGAGGTGCATTCTACCGCTCGTTGGCCTTCTGACCAAGCGACTTCCGTTGACTTCCCAGGACGGCGTCGCTAACCTACGAGAAGCAGCCATGGATATTTTCGCGGAAATCGCCAAGCTGAGAAAAGAAGGGCGGAAGGCGGCGCTCGCCACCATCATTCAGGTGCAGGGATCGATCCCGAGCTATGAGAGCTCGAAGATTCTGATTCGCGACGACGGCTCGATTGTAGGCACGGTGGGCGGCGGGTGCGTCGAGGCGGAAGTCTGGTCGGTAGCACAGGACGTGATGCGCGAGGAGAAGCCGCGCCGCCTGCACTTTAATCTCAACAATCAGCCTGAGTACGACGAGGGGCTGATCTGCGGCGGGTCGCTCGACATCTTCGTTGAGCCGATCCTCGCCACCCCCACGGCGTATATCTTCGGAGGCGGGCACGTTTCGCTTTATCTTGCGAAGGTGGCCAGCGTCGCGGGCTTTGAGGTCGTGGTTATCGATGACCGTCCCGCCTTCGCAAATCCGGAGCGTTTTCCCGACGCCGCGGAAACTCTGGCCGCGCCCTGGGAAGAAGTGTTCCCGCAACTCGCGGTCAACGATTTTTCCTACATTGTGCTGGTCACGCGCGGCCACAAGGGCGATCTGACGTGCCTGCGCTGGGCGCTGACGACGCCGGCGCGATACATCGGCATGATCGGCTCCCGGCGCAAATTTATTGAGATTACCAAGGTGTTGGAAGGCGAAGGCGTGCCGCCGGTGAGAATTGAGCGCGTCCATTCCCCCGTAGGGCTCGATATCGGCGCGCTGACGCCGGAGGAAATCGCCGTCGCGATCGTCGCCGAAATGATCGCCGTGCGCCGTGGCGCCACGGCGTCCGCCCCCTCGCTGGCTTCGAGCCGGAAGACGGGAATCGGGAGCGGGAAGTAATGAATTGCCGCAGGCGTCACGCAGCAGGCAACATTTGTTAAGGATGTTTTTTCTAATCCCTGCTCCCTAATCCCTATCCCCTGCCTCTATGATTGCCGGACTGATTCTCGCCGCGGGCGAGTCGAGCCGCATGGGTCGCGACAAGGCGCAGCTCGCCTATCGCGGCCAAACCTTCCTTGAAAACAATATTCATACACTGCGCCTCTCGGACATCGAGCGCATCGCGGTGGTGCTCGGCCATCACGCGGACGAAATCCAAAACGCCCTCAAGCTCGAAGGTGTCGAAGTCGTCATAAATCCGGATTACCGCCTCGGTCAGACGTCGTCGTTGCAGGCGGGACTCAGGGCTGTAGCGGCGGCGTCCTCGCCGTCGCGCTCGAAGGCTAAGGGAGGCGGTGGGGACACCGCCTCTACAGAAGACGAACTCGAAGCGGTCGTTCTCGCCCTGGTCGATCATCCCGCCGTGACGTCTGCCACTGTCATGAAACTTGTCGAAACCTTCTTGAACTTTCGCCCCCCGGTCGTCATCCCCACGTACCAAGGCCAGCGCGGCCATCCCGCGATTATTGCGCGTGCGCTGTTTCCCGAACTACTCGCCCTTGGCCCCGATGAGGGAGCCAACACCGTGGTCCGGAAATACCGCGACCAGACCCGCTTCGTGATGGTGGACGATCCGGGAATCCTCCTCGATGTGGATGACCCCAAAATGTACAACAGGCTTCAGGGCGCATCCGATGACTAGAATGCAAACCCGATCGTTCCCACCAGTTGGTTTCTCAGGACTGCGTAGCCCGTGTAGTCAACCCCGAAGTAGAGGGGAAAATTCTCCTTGGGAAAGATGCGCAGGCTCGCGCCGCCGTTGCCGGAGAAATCCCAGTTGCTCGGGCAATAGGGATCAAAGGCGTTGAGGTGGCAAACGTCCTCCCACTGCCCGAAGTCGGTGGGAAGTTCGAAAGTAGTCAGATTGCCGACGAGCGCCCCGCCGAAATGAGCGGTCAAGTCAACGTGCGCCGTTTGCACAATGTCAAATCCCACGGCGGGGTTGATGACGACGTACTGCTCGCGGAACCGCGCATCGCTCCCGAGGCCCGAATCGTAGTATTCGCGCGTCGAAATGGGAACGTAGTCGACAGTAATGGGAATGCTCAACCGGTGCGACAGCTTGCCCTTGCCCAGATAGGGCGCCACGCGCACGCCCAGCGAGGTGCGTGTCCGGATGCCTGTAAATACAGCCTCTCTTCCCGGCCACATCCCTCCGACTCGAAAATCGACGGTGGCGCGTGCTGATTTCTTTTCAAATGGGGCCGGGAACGGCGTCTGCGCTTGAGCGGCGAGACTCATGACCAGCAAGACGATGCACAGGGCGCTACGCTTCATCCTCAACCTTAAACCTCTTTCCTGCCACTCATACCACATTACGAGGTGGGCTTCCAGTTCATACCCTGCTGGGCAGATTCATCCGCCGCCAGCTTCACCGGCCAATCTCACGGAGGAGAATCCTAAGGACATCGGAGGTCAAGACTGCTGCATGTTTGGAAGCTCCCGGCAGGCCATCGAGAGCGGATTCGATCTCATCCGCACTGACGGAGCCAAGGTCAGAAATGATGCGGCCGCTAAGGTGCTCCGCCAGCCAGGAACCGCAGGCCACGGCAGGTACGCACCCGGCAACTTTGAATTTTGCTTCCGTGATCTTGCCGTCTCGCAAAACCACCCACAGCTTCATTAGGTCGCCGCAAGCGGGGTTGGAGGCTTCTACAACAGCAGTGGCATTTTCGATTTCGCCCACGTGGCGGGGATTGTGGAAGTGATCGAGTACTTTTGCGGAATACATGGGTCTGCATCCTGGCTGGCTACGGCGTAACTGCACCGAAGAAAACGAGCCGGAAGAAAACCAACATCCCCACTCCCGCGGCAACCGTCAGGGCGATTTTGGGGCCGGGCCGCTTATTGACCTCTGGGATCAGGTCGGAAGCCGCAACGTAGAGCGTAACCCCCGCCGAGAGAGCCAGGCCGTAGCTGACGTATTTCTGCGCGAAGGCCATGGCGAAAATCCCCAGAATTCTCGAAATGCCCAGCGCCCCGGCGGCCCAGAGGCCGGCGCTGCGCCCTTTTCCGGCCGCCGCCATCACGGATGCAATGGTGAATCCCTCCGGAATGTTATGCAAAATGACCGCGCCGGAGATCACCGTGCCGAGCCAGTTAGAAAGCAGGAAGCCGGAAGCGATCGATACGCCGTCGAAAAAGGTGTGTATGGCGAGGCCCGCGGCGGCCGTTTGGGCCACGAAGGGTTTCAGAAATTCGTGATGGTGCGTCTCCTCGCCAAAGTGAAAATGGGCGGGCCAGGAATGCTCAAAGACGTGGACGATGAAGTAGCCCGCCAGAATCAGCATGGGCGCGGCATTCGAGGCGAGGCGGAGGCTCTCCGGCACCATCTCCGTAATCGCTGTCGCCAGCATGAATCCGGAGCCCAGGGCGATGAAATAAGTCAGGAAGGTCCGGCTCCATGGCCGCGCCGTGACAATGGCCCCGCCAAATAGGTTGGCGAGTCCCGCCACGACGCCAAGCGCGAGACTGATCCAGAGAGCGTTCATAGTAAAGCGAGTGACAAGTGATGAGTGACGAGTGACGAGCTAAAACAGACTTTTCGCTTTTTCATAATATTGTTTGTTTTCTTGCTAGTCACTCGTCACTCTTCACTTGTCACTTTCTTTCACCCCGAATGCCGGATGTGCACGAATTCGCCGTCCTTGACGATGTATTCCTTGCCTTCCAGCCGCAGCGTGCCGTGCTGGCGAGCCTCCGCGAGGCCACCCGCCTGAATCAAATCATCATAGGCAATGACCTCGGCGCGAATAAAGCCTTTCTGTAGATCGGAGTGGACGGCGCCTGCCGCTTCCACCGCGGTCGTTCCCAGCCGGACGGTCCAGGCGTGGCACTCCTCCTCTCCAACCGTGAAGAAGGAGATAAGTCCCAGCAGATGATAGCTCGAATGAATGATGCGGGTGACGGCGGATTCTGCCAAGCCATAGCTCGCGAGGAACTCCGCCGCTTCATCGTCCGTCATCTCGGCGAGCTCCGCTTCCACCTTGCCGCAGACCGCCATGAATTCGGTCTTCGCTCGCTGACTGAGCCCGTATGCCTTGGCGAGCTCCGACGAAGCATGTGTCTTCGCCGCGTCCTTTTCTCCCAGATTCAGGACGTAGAGCATGGGCTTGAAGGAAAGGAACGTGAACCCGCGGATGATTTTCTCCTCGTCCGGCGCGATAGCCAGCTCGCGCAGCGGCGTCTGCTTTTCCAGCGCCTGCTTCAGGCGCTGGAAGACCTGATGCTCCTTTTCGAGCGCGGGATTCTTCTGCTTCTTGATGTCCTTGTCAAGGCGGTCCAATCGCTTTTCGACCGAAGCAAGGTCGGAGAGAATCAGCTCGAGCTCAACGTTCTCGATATCCCGCCGCGGATCGACCGAGCCGCTTTCCGGCGGCAACGCGTCATCTTCAAACACGCGAACCACGTGTGCCAGCGCGTCCATATCGCGCAGCGCCGCCGACTGCGCCCCGGCGCGCGCCAGCTCGATAACGCTGCCGGGCATGTCCACGTACTCGACGCTGGCGTATACCGATTTCTTCGGCTGAAACATCTGAATCAGGCGGTCCAGCCGCGCGTCCGGCACGTGAACGACTCCCACGTGCGCTTCCGGGCGGCCCGACCTGAGACCCGTGCCGTGCGTGTGCGTCAGCGTGCGAAACAGCGTTGTCTTTCCTGCTTGTCCAAGACCTACGATTCCAATATTCAGCAATTCGCCTCCGGGCGAGGGACAAGTACAAGAAATAGATGTGTGTTGCACAACGATACTAGCACACGTGTTGATTTCGGCTGACACGACGCGAGGGGCCGATGCTTCAAAGCCTAAACCCCTATTGGTGCTCCCCCAAGGGGCCTCCTCTGTTCTTTTCGGCGAGTTGCGGAGGGATTACTTTGGAAGGTAAAGTAATATAGCTAATAGCCATGACAGTCGCGGAATTATTCAGCGCAGTGAATC
>JACQNR010000216.1 GCA_016202975.1 Acidobacteriota bacterium | reverse complement strand
GTGTTAATAGTATAAGAGTACAAATAATCCCGAATGACGGGCATATTGTGACTACAACTGGATTGAAGGCGTCGCAGGGGCTCGACGTATGCGCCATCAGGGGGTAGCCACGGCACGGGTTGAGCGCCGTGGGCTTTTTCATGTTACGAACTCACGGCATGAAACGCGTGCCCAGGGTTGTATCTACCCGCTTCGCACATGTCTGTCATAGGGCACCCGACCCACAACTCGGAATACCAGCCCATAGTGACGTCTGCAACAGACATGGCACCGGAAAGGCCGAAGAAGAAGCAGTGGTAAGAGAAGATGTTCCAGGAGTCCGTGATACTTCGAGCGATGGACGTCGGGATGTCTGCAGTAAGGGCAACGACGAGCTTCCATTTTGATTTAGGCACTCCCGTTTCCGAAGAAATGGGCCAGAATTAGGCTGTCGTGCCAGATCGACATGTCACTTGCGTATATCGGCTGAACGAGGCATGGACTTGAGGGACTGGACGCGACCGCGGGTGGCGCATACATCGCGCTCTGTGCGATGTGTGCGATTCGTGGCGCCCATCCCAGTCGCACACATGCCCGAAAGCAAGTAGGGCGGACCTGTTTTGTAGGTCCGCGGTTCTTTTGTCCTTTCATCAAAGCCGCAGACCTGTAGAACAGGTCTGCGCGACCTTACCTCACGGGGCTACTCGGGGAGGATCGTGGCGACCATGGGATAGACCTCGAGGAACGTCTCGATGGGGATGGAGAAGACTCCATCGGGATCGGGCTTGTGTCCCCAGGGATTGCGCAGTGTGACTTGGCGCGCCGCGGCATTCACATCGAGCACGGTATAGGCGTGGCCGGGGACATACCAGTCTTTCGCGTTGGCAGGCAGTGGCGTGCTGGTCTTCAGGTTTTCAAGCGCATTCGGCGAAGTTCCCGCCACGACGGGCAGCCCCTCGCCGATCACGGCGCGCAGGACCTCAACCACCTTGTCCGGCTCTTTTGACGACAGAACCACGGGCTTTCCGCCCAGGAACGCCGCCATAACGCGCGCCGGGTGCCCTCCATGGCCGACGGCGCGGTAGGCTCCAAAAAGCTCGCCCTCTTCCCTGACCAGCGCCTCGATGGCCTCGTAGACTCCCGAAGAGTTGATCAATTTCAATCCCGCCGCCTTGACCTCATCCGAAACTGGCAGCGGCTTAACCTCCTCCTGAAGCGCCTTTTCGAGTCTGGCGCGGTTGATTTCCGCCGACTGGTTCACCTCGGCGCGGATGGCGCGGTCATAAGCCAGCAGAAGTTCGTCACTATTTCCGAGATACTGCATGGCATAAGGCTTCAGAAGTGAGAACAGGTCGCTCTTGTCAACAGCAGACAGCAAGGCTTCGCGAAGGACGCGCTGGGCGTAAGCGCGAAACAGAATGCCCACCCACAGTCCGGTGGATCGGTCAAAACCCGATGAACGCGCGTAGCGCAGGTCTTCCAAGTAGGCTTTTTCCTGCTTCTTGTCCGCAAACGTCACCGTGTAAGTCCCGTCACCATTGTCCTTGATCATGGGGGGAATCTTCTTGGGATTCGTTTTCGCCAGCGCGGCGATGGGCGAATGGAAATAGCAGCTCCCGAGCCCCCCCTGCAGCACAGCGCTGGGGCTGACTTGATCGGCGCCGTAGAGGGGCGGGTCGGGCAGATGGAAGTCTGCCGGGGGCATCGGCGACTTCCCCGCCAGTGCAATGACTTCCGCCAAGCCTTCATCGCTTCCGACGTAGCCGGTATAGACGGTCTTCAGATTCTTCTCCATATCCGCGTCGCCTTCCTTCGTGTTGCGGACCAAGGCCACGCCACGCGCCATGCACCAGATGCCCATGTTGTATTCGCGCGGCGCGGAATTCAGGTATTCGATGCCCATGTTGAAAAAGCCATCGATGGAATTGGGATTGAGCTCGACGGCCTTGCGACCGGCTTCCAGCGCCAGCTGCGTCTCACCGAGATTGTGGTGGGCGAACAGGATTTCCACGTAAATCACGTCCAGGAGTTCGCTTTGCGGATAAGCCTGCAGGAACGCCTCGGCCTTCTCGAGTTTAGCGTGCGGATCCTTTTCGTTGAGCACGGCGCGAATGGCATCGCGCTCGGCTTCGCTCTTCACGGTCCGCTGTGCCGCGACAGCGTATACGGCAATGGTCAGACAGGCGGCGATGGTCGCCACCAGCAACCGACGAAAGCTTTGAGACTTCATGGGATTATCCCTCCCTGGGATGGGGCGGGATTATACCAAAAGCCAAACGTCGATGCTGTTCCACCTTCTTGAAAGTCCTCAGGGCTTATCTCGCCGAAAAATGAGATCTACTTCGAGGGAGTGGAATTGGGAGGCTCAGAAGGAAGGGCCATGGCGCTGGCCTGAGTAGTGGGGTCAAGTTCGTCGGGAAGGGGGTGCGGGCCCAGGCCGAGTTTCATCAGGGACTTGGCTTCCGGGAGGCCCGTGGCCGGGAACTGGTTCTCCTGCTGAAATCGCCGCATTGCATCCCGCGTCACGTCGTCCCATACGCCGGTGGGGTTCTGATTCAGATAGCCGCGGGCAATCAGGGCTTGCTGGATTTCCGTGGCGCGCTCGGACTGCAGTTTCAGGCGTGCCAGGCGCGCGCGGGCGCCTTCCTTGCGGTATCGGCGGCGAGTGGTGGCAGTCTTCTTTGAGCTTCGCGCGGAAGCAGATTTGACCCCGGATTTCTTCGTGGAAGTTTTCGCGGCAGAGGACGATGGTTTGCTGATGTCGCTCGCTGCCCATAACATGCTCATGGCCATAACCAGGCAGGCAACAAACCAGAGCAATGCGACGCGAAATGGGCTTCGAAAAGACTTCAACTGTCCCCCAAGTCAGCCGGGCTGATCGTGAAATTCCGATTCCGTTCTATCCCAAGTTTGCCGCCGGAGCGGGCGCCACGACAGCAATAAAATGCCGCCGCCCGGAATGGGCGACGGCATTGAGCGGAACTATACTCCTGCCAGGCGCTTAAGGCAAGCGGTCGGCAAGATAAATTGTGGTGAAAGTCCGCTGAGTCCGCCGGGCGACAAAGAATAGGACGTCATCGCCGGATTTCAGCTTGCCTTGGATCGTCGCGACATCGTTGGCGGAGCGGACGGGCTGATGATTGATGCTCAGGATAATGTCTCCGCGAACGATGCCGACGTCTGCGGCGAACCCGTCACCTTTCACCTCAGTGACAAGGACACCTTGCGCGCCGCTCAGATTGAGTTTCTCAGCGACATCGCTGGCCTGCTCGCTGGTCAGGTTGCGGACGGAAATGCCAAACAAGCCGCCTGCCGCTTCGCCGCCTCCCTCTTCTTCTGCATCATCGGGCGTTCCACGCAGGCGGCTGAAAGTCTTGTTCCGGTCGCCGACTTCGACATCGAAAGACATCGGTTTGCGGTCGCGCAAGACTTCGACTTTCAGTTTCTTTCCGATTTCGGTTTCAGAGACGATGCCGACCAGTTGATCGCCTTCTTTGATGGGACGGCCATTGACGCTGGTGATGACGTCGCCGCGCTTAAGGCCCGCTTTCTCGGCAGGGCTACCCGCCTCAACGCTGTTGACGACCACACCGTGGTCAGCGCCAAAGCTGCGCAGGACGGCCGGATTGTTCACGTTCTGGAATGAGACTCCGATGGCGCCGCGCTGCACGCTCCCGGAGGTAATCAGCTGGTTGTAGATCTTTCTCGCGGTGTTGGAAGGAACGGCAAAGCCCACGCCATCGTAGGTTCCGCGATTGGTGGCAATGGCCGTGTTAATGCCAATCACCTGCCCGGCGAGATTCACCAGCGGTCCGCCGCTGTTACCTGGATTGATGGCCGCGTCGGTCTGCAGGTAGCGCTTAAACTGCCCTTGCGCGCCGCCTTCGATATCACGACCCTTGGCGCTCAGGATGCCCGCCGTGACAGTGGAATCGAGCCCGAATGGACTGCCAATGGCCAGCACCCAGTCTCCGACACGAATGGAATCGGAGTCGCCGAACTGCGCGTAGGGGAGCGGTTTATTGGTCTCAATCTTGATGACGGCCAAGTCCGTCTCCCGATCGCGGCCGATGACCTTGGCTTCATGGCCGCGGCCTCCGTCATCTTCGCCGTGCAGGCGCACGCGAATGCGGTCAACGGGCTTGTTTTCGCCGGACTGCATGAGGACGTGATAATTCGTCAAGATGTAGCCATTCTTGTCGAGGATGACGCCGGAGCCCAGGCTGGGCTGGCGGAACTCACCGCCGCCAAACGGGCTGTCCGGGTCGCCTTGGAAGAACCGGTCGAAGAAGTCTCCGAAAGGGCTGTCCTCCTGGCCGTGAAAGCGGCGGCGGCCGACGCGCACCACGGTCTCCGTATTGATGTTGACCACCGCCGGCTCCACCATGTCGGCGACGCGCGAAAAGGAATTGGATAACTCGGCAGGCGACGGCGCGGGGAGCGGCGTGGCGTCCGCGGCCAGCGCGTTGGCACTTCGCGCAGCGCGAACCCCGTGCGACACCAGCGTGCCGATGACAATACCCACCCCCAAGGTTACTGCGACAACAAAAGCCGGGAGAATTCTTCTTCCATTCATATTCTGTTCTGAGCCTCAACCTTTCCTGAAGGTGCGCCGGTTCGTGGCCGGAATACCTT
>JACQNR010000215.1 GCA_016202975.1 Acidobacteriota bacterium | reverse complement strand
GACCCCGATGGCCTTGGTCCCACGGTCCGCGGCCAGGGAGCGTAGGAAATAGTCAATGGGCATATGATGACCCTCGCCCGCAGACCGCATGATCAGCTGCAGTACTCCGTTCAAGATTCCCATGTCGGTGTTGGGGGGGATGACATAGACATGATTGGGCTCGACGGCCATGCCGTCCTTCACCTCGGTAACCGGCATCTTGATGGACCGCGAGAGAAGTTCGGGCAATGCACTTTCATGCCTAGGCGCTAAGTGTTGCACCAGGACATAACCCATCCCGATGTCGCGAGGCAAGTGCTGCAACAGTTGTTTGAAGGCTTCCAGGCCGCCGGCCGATGCGCCGATGCCGACAATGGGAAACACGTTACTCCGATTCTTCTCCGCGTCGGGTATCCGCGCCACCGACACGCCAGGGGATTTCTCGTTGGAGATGAAAGAACGATTTTTCATTCTTGCTGCTCCCCAGGACGCTCGTCTTCAGTGGGTTGATCCGAGCAGGGGGGAGATTGCCGACCGGCTCGGCGGAGTCGGAATTGGCGTTCTGTCCATTAACAATGCAAGTCTCCCCTAAAAACCACCCAGAGTCAACTCAGCGGGTCTGAGCCGACGATACACAGCGAGGCAGCTCCTGCATTGGACTTTGTGGGCTGAGGTTCGGTAGTGGAAAACCGACCCATCAAACCTCGGCTTTCTTACGGCTCCCCTGCGGGAAGCCACTCTAACGGGACCAGTCGCAGACCGGGGCTGGCTGAATATCCCCCACTGGCAGAGCTGACGGTGCAACTACACTGGGAATATGTCTCAAAACGCAGTGTAGAATCCGTGCGGTTGTTCCCAACCTCAATCGGTACGTTCCAGAATGACCGCACCCTGTTCTTGAGAAAGGTGCGCCCCTATGTCGTAAACTTGGCATCGAAGGCTTCACGTGGCACTCCATGCGGCACACCCTCCTGACGCACGACGGCAACCGCGGTGTGGCCATGCCCAACTTGCAATCACTCGCTGGAAACACCAACGCGCAAACCACCATGCGCTACATCGAAACGCTCGGAGAGGAGAAGCGCACGGTTGTTGAAGCGTGGTCAGACCAGCTCTGGCCGAAAACCTTGCGGCCAGTTGCGGCCACTTTTGAAGTTCCAGGCAACTCGGGCAATTCGCAACTCGTTAATTGACTTTCGGTTAGCTGGCGGGGACGACGGGGCTCGAACCCGCGACCTCATGCGTGACAGGCATGCGTTCTAACCAGCTGAACTACGTCCCCGGTGTTATTGAGTGATCGGGTGATTTAGCGAATGGGCGATTTGAAGCGGAAAGGAAGCTGGCAAATCCCGCCACGCTTGTGGCTTCAGTCTCTTAGATCACGCAATCACTCAATCGCCAAATCACTGAATTATGTTGGTGGGCGGTATCCGGATCGAACGGATGACCTTCTGCTTGTAAGGCAGACGCTCTAACCAGCTGAGCTAACCGCCCCGGTTCGTTCCGAATCGCGCCGCCGCCTTGAGTCGCGCGCGACCCCGCCTTGACACATTCAGAGCATCGATAATACACTAGCGACTCTAGAGCGTCAAGAACGGCGCCTTCCAGGTAGCGCGTCACCTTAACTGCTTCTCCCGGCGAGCACAGTTCGTCACCTGGCGCCGTGAAGAAGACTCGACCCAAAACAGAGTGCATACGGCCGATTATAATGGCGTTGCCCCGCGAATTCGTTGCGTATCTTGCGAAGCAGGTGGTCAAGCGGCTTCTCGAAGCCAAGCTCATCCAAATTGAACAGCCCGAGTACGTTCTTGAAGTTATCTCTCAGGTGATGCTGGATGAAGTCCTGATCGAGGACAAGATCAACGACGAGGTGCGAAGAATTCTGGAAGAGCATGGCAACGAGATGAAACAGATGGGCGCATCCTACGAGGAGATGTTCAAGAAGGTCAAGAAACAGATCGTGCGTGACCGGCAGGTCATCTTGTGAGCGCGGGGTCGCGGCGCGCGTCGTCTCCATTAACCTTTTATGAAGCTATCGCGTGAAAAGATAATACAACTCTCGCACCGTGTCACGGGGGCCATTGAAGAACTCGACGAGGTGGAGATTTTTGATGAACCCAACAATATCCGGCAGGAAATCGTGAAAATCCTCAACGACCTGATGCACGACGAAGAGAAAGTCGACTCCACCGTCCGTCAGAAGATCATGTCCCAGAAGCGTGCCATCCCCGAGGGCAGCGCGGAGTGGGACATCCTTTACAGGAAATACTACACGGATGAACTTCGCCGCCTGGGGATTGTGATCGCTCCTCCACCCCGCCGCTAAACCGGCCTTTCGGGTTGACATCTCCATTCCAGGGTTTTGAATCTCTCCCCCAAAAAAGAGGCAGTCCGCCTTTGGCGGACTGCCTAAAGGATTCGCGCGGTTGGATAGAGCCTAGTCCCGCCGCTTCAGCACCGGCGGTTTTTCGTCTTCTGAGGTATCCTTTGGTTCCGGCGCTTGTCCGGCGGTCTGGTCGGCGGCATCGCGTTTGCGGAGTGTCGGCCCCTCTTTCTTTTCGTCCTTCTTGCGCGCCGTCATGATGGTTTGCAGGCGCGCTTTGACGTCTTCAAATTCGGATGTCGAGACCAGGTACTGTTCGCGCTGGGGAAGAATCTCCTTGATGTTTTCTTCCGAGGTCAGGATGCGGTCGGGCGTGGGTGGGTGGCTCGCAAAGATCGCCGCCATGCTTCCCGGGCTTCGCCGCTCCTGTTCGATCACCTTGGAAAAGAAGGTCACGTAAGCCGTGGGGTCGTATCCCGCTTTCCACATGTATTGCAGGCCAAGCAGGTCGGCCTCGGCCTCGGCGCTGCGACTGAACTTCAGGAAAGCCAGCGGAACGCCGATTTGGAGACCTTGCATGGCCCCCATGTAGACCGGATACGACATGGGCGTAAAGATCAGCGGGATCATTGCCAGCTGCAGCAAGGTGGATTTGGTCTGCTGGCTGGCCCAATGGCGCGCCGCGACGTGGGCAATCTCGTGTGAGACCACGCCCGCCACCTGAGCCTCTTCGTCCGCGGCCAGCACCAGCCCGCTGTTGACGTACAGGTAACCGCCGGGAAGTGCGAAGGCGTTGAGCGAGGGGTCATCGAGGACCTTCACCGTCAGCGGAATGGTCAGATCGGAATTGCGTGCCAGATTCTGGGCGAGCCGGTTCACATACTCGACCACGACCGGGTCCTTGATCTGCCGCGCTTGCTGGTCGATTTCGTTCGCATACTGCTTGCCGATGGCGATTTCCTTCTCAACGGAGGTGAGGCTCTTATGCGCCACTTTCCGGTCGCCGATGGCCGTGGGATCCTTCTTCTTGTCCTCGCCCGCGAACCCGGGCAAGGCGGAGCTCACAAACACCGCGCAAAGCAGCAGGATTGTCCAGCGAGAGGCTTTCATGGCTTTACTCCTGATCGTTCCGTCACCCATTATACTCTTAGACGCCGAATATACTCGGTACGTTTCATCCAATCTTTGACGCTTCCATTTGCCACCCATCCATTGGATTTCTTTGTAGCGACGGGGGTTGCCTGGATGTGGCCTTGCATCACTCGCCTCCCCTGCAAAAGGGCAAATCCATGCGTAGGGGCATGGCGCGCCGTGCCCCTACGGTCCGGTCCGCGCCCTGGCAGTGGCGGCGGGCTTCAGCCGGCCAAGTATGTTTCCATCGCGATGGCGACCTGAAGGTTGCCGTTACGAAGTGGGTCGGGATGTTGTCAAAAAGACCCCAAGTCCCTGCGTTCCTGCGTCTCATTTGCCGTCGGCCCTTTGTTTTCAACTATTTCCTCGGTTCGTTCCGCTGGATTTTGGATCTGCAATTCGTCGTCAAGATCGACGGTCAAGGGATCTTCCTGACTCTCCCGCCGGAGGGCGTGTCGCCTGAGACGGACCACTTCCATTTCCTGCTGGACGATTTCTTCGTCGGAGGGCGCAGTCGCAGAGTCCTGATCGAGCTCCTGACGGATGCGCCGTCGAGTGCTTCGCTCGATCTCGCGGAGGCGGCGCTCCTCAGCTTCGCGCAGGCGGAGGAGCAGCCGCACCTTGCGGTCAATGGAGCGGTCCACCGCGTCCAGCTGCTTGACCAGTTGCACCCCATCTCCCGAAAGGGCAAAGAGTTCGCTCGGCTCACCGGACGCGTGGTGGTGCCGCGCTAGGATCTCCCAGGCGCCCTCCAGCCTCCGGCGGCGCCAGTAGAGCCGCGCCAAGTCGTCGAGTTGCAGCTCCCAGAGGGGCTCGTCGGCGGGCCCTTCGGCGTGCTTGAGCCGGGCGCGAAGCCGGTGAAATTCTTCCGGGTCTTCGCCCAGGGCTTGGAGGGCTTCGGCGGACCAGGCGGCGTGCGTGGCGTAGCCGCCGTGCTGCAGGGCGTTCCAGCGGCTGCGGTCCTTGCCACGAGCGGTGCGCGGCCCGGTGGAGCGGCGAGCGTTCGCGCGGCGGGCGGAAAATTGGGCTTCGGTCATTTCGGGTGATTTCACAAGGGACATGGCGGAACTCCTGGCGAGCGGGATGTCCGGGGCAGGGCAGGCCTCCAAACCACCCCCAAACCCCCTCCTTAGCTAAGGAGGGGAGCCAGTCGAAAACTCCCCGCCTCAGTGAAAGGCTGGGAGCCAGGCCAAAAACTCCCCGCCTCAGATGAGGAGGGGATTCAGGCCGCAAAGCTCCCCGCCTCAGTTGAGGAGGGGATGAAGGGGTGGTGCCCGCCCCGGAGGGGCAGACCAGCCCTAGCCTAGCATAGGCTAGACGGCTTGTCAAGGGGGGTGCAGGGGCGGCTTTAGGCGGCAAGCGTCGGGGGCAGGGTCTCCACCACCCCTACCCCCTCCTTAGCAAGGAGGGGAGCCAAGCGAAAAACTCCCCTCCTCGGTTGAGGAGGGGATGAAAGGGTGGTAGGTGGACTCGGCGAGGTGCGGAGGACTTTGCGGAGTCCTTCGCGCCTTGGCGTGAGACCTGGAATTAAAGACCAAAAGCGTTTCACGCCGAGGCGCAGAGCTCGCCAAGCAAGCCCAGGATATTCGGACGGCGCCCCGTCGCGACTCGACCTCCCGTGTGGCGGGATTGACCCGTCGCTGCAGTGGGGCTTCGCGGGGTCCTTTGCGCCTTTGCGCCTTGGCGTGAGATTCATTCTGTGTCGCGCGCTTATTGACTAGTTTGGACCGAGCGGATAGAGTTAATGCTCGTCCCGCAAGCTGCCTGGTTCTGGGCGGCGTCAGGGGCAATCGAAAGGTGGTCATACTTGTCCGTTCCGTCCATACAACTAGGCCAGCTCTGGAAGCTCACCGAGACTGGCGACACCTGGCTCGTCACCAAGGTCTACTCCGAGGTTTTTACGTCCTACGCCGTGCTCCGCAAGGTGGGGGGAGGCGAGGGCGACGTCCGCCGCGTCAAGGTCGAGAAGGTGACCAGCGGAATTGCGCTTGCAGGTTTCACATTCGCACAGGAATCGGACGCGTTCTGATCCGCTCGTCACACGCGTGTCAAATTTCCACGCCCATCTGAGAGGAATCGTTTTTTGGTTTCCGCCATCCTGGAATCGATCGCAAGGCTCATCACCTCCGTCATCGAAAGCATGGGCTATGCGGGGATCTTCCTCCTCATGGGGATCGAGTCAGCGTGCATCCCGCTGCCCTCGGAAATCATCATGCCCTTTTCCGGTTACCTGGCTTTTAGGGGCCGGTTTGATTTGACCTGGGTAGCGGTGGCGGGAGCTTTGGGGTGCAATTTCGGCTCCGTGTTCGCCTATTATTTGGGTTCATGGGGCGGGCGTCCACTGGTTGAAAGGTACGGCCGCTACGTGCTGATTACCCGGCACGACCTCGATTTGGCCGACCGGTTCTTCGGCCGCTATGGTGACTGGGCTGTCTTCATTGCGCGCTTGCTTCCGGTGGTGCGGACCTTTATAGCCCTTCCTGCGGGGATCGCGCGCATGAACGTCGTGCGGTTCCACATTTTCACCTTCCTCGGATCGCTCCCCTGGTGCTGGGCGCTGGCCTACGCGGGCTTCAAGTTGGGCGAAAACTGGCCTAGCCTCCGCCACTACTTCCACGAATTCGACGCCGTCATCGGCGTCATCATCGTCATAGGACTTGTCTGGTTCATTCGCGACCGCTGGCGGAACCGCCTGCGGGCGGGGTAGGGGAGCCCTTGGGGCTCCCGTTGCCGCCCGAACAAGACGGGAGGGCCAAGCCCTCCCCTACACGCCAACCTGCCCGTCGAAAACGGGACTGTCAAACTCCTCCTGAGCGGACATTCCATCTTCCAAGACTAGGAATGTCAACGCGTTACACAGGCATCAAGGGTACGCCGTGCGGCATCTAATCATATATAAGCGCCGTGGAAGGCGTGGGAAATTTCGCCTCCGGCGTTAGAAGGGAGGGCAAGAACGATGTCACGACTGTCGAAAGTCCTGGCGATTGCCCTTTTGGTTTTAATGACGCTGGCACCGGTTGCGTCGGCCCGTAATCGTGGGGCGGTGGTGGTCAGACCTTACTACTACCGCGTTTACCCCTACCCGTACTACGGTTGGGGGTATGGTCCGTACAGCCCCTGGTGGGGACCCTGGCCCGGCCATTACGGCCCATACTACTACGCCGAGCCAACCACGGGTGAAGTCAAAATTGAGACAAAGCTCAAGGGTTATCCGATTTACGTTGATGGCGGTTATGCAGGCGTGACGGGCAAGCTCAAGAAGTTCCGACTTCAGCCCGGAAATCACACGATTGCTATCCGTGATGTAGACAACAGGCCGGTCTATGAGGAGCGCGTTTACGTCATCGCGGGCAAGACCATCAAGATCTACGCCAATTTCGCCGGCTAACTGACGCTCCCTAAATCCAGCCACGGCGCGCGACGCGCGCCGTGGCTTTTCGTTTGGCTCCCGGAAAACGCCCTCGCCAGAAAACGCCGGGTGCTGGTAGCGCACGGTTCGACCGTTTCGAACTTGGTGGTTCTTTCAATCAGCAGTGCCGCAGAGTCTTTGAGATGCGAGACTCTGCGCTGCAAGTTAGCGTCCCAGCGTGGCATAGAAGACATTCCGCCCCGAGCGCAGGTCTTTCCCGTACACGAAGAGGATTCCAAGCCCGCCAAAGACGTTGAGGCGGACTTGCGCTCCAGTATCCCATAGCCACTTCTTCGCGCCGAGGAAGGGAGAAGGATCCGTAATCTTCCCCGAGTCCACGAACGGCCCCGCGCCGATCGAGAAACCCGGTCCGGCGTAAACAATCTTGTTGAGTGATCCACTGACGAGCAGATAATTCCGCCCGAGCGGGGCATTCCCTTTGCGGCCGTCGCGTGTTCCGACGTGTCCGCGCATCCATAGATCGCTGTCGCGCTCGAGCCCCAACTGGAAGAGCTCGTCGAACGGCACTCGGCCCCATGTCGTTCCGGCGCGGACGCCGAGAATCGTTTCGTAGTCGTCGCCGCGCGCCTGTGGAAGCCAGCGCGTTTCGATGGACGACTCAAACTTCGAAAACCGGGAGTGCGATTGCCCGAACATCTTACCGAGGTCCCAGCGCAGGCCAGACCGTGTCGTGAGTCGCCGTTCCGGCTGGCGCAGCAATTCGTAATCGAGCTGCGCGCGATGTTTGAGTGCATAGCCATCGGTCAGGAACTCCGACGCCCATTGCTCGTTGAACCCTTGGTGCTGAAATCGGCGGCGAGAAACTAGAATCGCGCTGCTCCACCCCCATCGCCCGTTCACGCGTGATCGAATTCCTGCGCCCGCCTCGGCAAACTGCATCTTCAATTCGCCGACGGGTGCCGCGGACCCTGCGAAAGCCCCGGCAAGGTCCCATTTCTCGTCGCGCAAGTCGATATGAACCCCGTAGCGCCATTGCGGCTCGCCTCCGAGCGGGGCGGAAAAGTCCGCGAACGCGCGCCGCTTTTGGGCGTCCCAGCGCAGGAGGGAGCGCAGATTCATCGCGGAGCCCCCGAGGTTATAAAACTCGGGATAAACGGTCTGGAACGGCAGTCCCCGGCCGAGCGAAAGTAGGGTCGAGAGTTTGCCATCCCCCCAACTTCTTCGTGGCGCGGAGCGGAAGGTGACGTCGAAGCCGCCGTTCTCGACTGGCTCCAGATCGAAGCGGTATTGACGGAAGACGCCGAGTTCGTTGAGCCGCGCGCGGGTCGTGCGGAGGTTTTCAAGCGCCAAAACCCCAGCCGGTGGGAATGCGAAGGCACGATCCAGTATTGCCGAGTCCACCTCCGGCTCCGGTTCGTGTTTCACTTGCTCGATATACGGCTTCTCGATGCGGTTCCAGTACGTCAGGGCGGCTTCGAGGTTGTCCTCCAGCAGATAAATGGTGGCGAGGAAATCGTTGCCGTATATGTCCCTGGGATCGAGCCGCAGCGCGCGGTGCAGCGCCGCTTTGGCCTCGGAGTACCGCTGCTGCTTGAACGCTACTCCCGCGAGTTCGAGGGGAAACCGCTTATCCTGCGGATGCTTAACTTGGCCGCGCTCGAGGGCGATTCGGGCCTCGTCCCATCGTTCCAACCGTGCCAGCGCTCGACCGCTCAGATAGTCCAGCTCGGCGGGCGTTTCCGGCTGGCTGGTAGCGAGTTGGACGACCTCCTCCCAGCGTTTTTCCTGGTAGAGTTTCTCCGCCCTGGAAACGACCTCGCTGGTGGGAGGGTCGACAGAGCGAAGCGACGTCGGCCAGGCGAGGATCAGACAGAGAACGGCGGCGCGGCGAATCATCGCTCTTCTGCAGGCACTGCCAGAAGCGTCCAGGACTCTGCGGCCTTCCACTCCTCTTCGAAGCGCTGGCGTTTCAGTTTGGTGAGTTTGCGCCGGGCCGGGTCATTGACCAGGACGAGCTCGCCTTCCAGCCCGGCGACGACCAGATAGTGCCGCGAGTCCCCGTCACCTGCTTTGAGGCACACAATTAAGGGGCGGCCCTTCGAAAGGTGCTCCCTGAGATTTTCCCATTGGCCGCGAAAGACGAAGATTCGAAAGCCCCGCTCGCGCAGGTAGCGCTCGACCTCGCTCGCGAGTGTGCCTTTCTCGCGGCTCGAATGCAGCGCGGTATAGGTTTTCATGGGGTCCACCTGATCGACGGCGTATGCCCGGAAGCCCTCTTGGATCCAATACTGCATCACCATCGCAACGCTCGCGGCGCCGCAACCTTCCTTTTCCTGTCTGACGAAGGGCACGTCCAGCCAGATGGCCGGCTCCTGGGGAACCGCACCGAGGTGAGCGAGGGCCAGCCAGAACAGCAAAGTTCGCATCGGGATGGGCATGGGCAGCCACGCGTCAGGCAGCCACGATAATGAGCACCAAGACGGCCGCGGCCAGAGCGATGACGATGTATGTCAGGTCCTGGTTGCTCAGAGCCCCTGCCACGAAGTCCTGCTGCACGCGATCCGTTTGCTGGGCCAGGCGGGCAAGCTCGTCATCGCTCAGTGACGGGACAGCCCGCTGCACTTTGCCGCCGTCCATCCGGGCGCTCGCGAGCGCCTTGCGCACGGCCGGCGAGGCGAAGAAGGTTTGAACTTTTTCCAAGTTTTCTTTCCGCGCTTGCGCGGAAGCCGCCAACTCTTTGTGCAGGTCAGCCGACGAAACGATGTGGTCATCCGCGCGGAGGCACGGCTGAAACACCAGGAGAAGCCCTAGGATAAACTGTAGCCCACAGGACAACTTCGACATTGGCTCCACCTCTCTCGACCTAACGAGGGAATGACTGAGCATGTTCCTTGCCAGAGTCGGAGAATCGCCCGGTGAGCGACCCCTGAGCAGTCTTGAGCCAACTGCTACATATTCAATGGGTTACAGCCTAGAGATGAGGCGAGCGTCGCACGCCGTCGCGCTAAGGCTGAAAAGGCATGGAAAGTCTAATCGTGAGACTGTAAATATTGCACGCTTTGCGCTTCAGCTGGTCGCCGGGAAGTCAACGTCCCCACGGGGCGCAGACATGGCGCTCTTGGCCATGTCTCGGAATCGCCGGCGATGGGACGTCGCCCCTACAGCCAGCCCGCCGCCTTACATTTTCTTCAACATATCCGAGTTAAAACTCAGCACAATTTCTGGGGGGTCGGGGTCCTGGGCCTTGGCGCGGTCGAAATATCCGGGGAGGGCGACGCGGACTTCCGGCCCGCCCGCGTAACGCAGGATCAGACTGTGGTCGTGGACTTCGTACGTGCCCTGGCCGCTCTCGGGCGAAAGAGGATAGGGATAGACGGGATGCTCGAGGACCCGGACGGCGCCTTCGTCGCGGAACTGTCCGTTGGAACTGAGGGTGAGGCACGTGGGCTCGTTCGTGAAGCAATAGCGGCCGTTGAGCGTGGGCGACGCGTGCGGGTAGCTGCGGATAAATCGATGCGGGGTGTTGTTCGTGGTTACGACCAGCGCGTCCGCGTCGAGCCGCAGCGGGATTTGGCCGTAAGGCATGGTGAGCACGCCGGACGTCCCCTGGAATTTGTATTTTCCCCAGCGGCGCGGGTCGGCGCCACTATCGATGTGGGGCTTGATGCCGGCGAAGCCGTAAGTGGGGAAGCCGCTGCCGAACCAGGCGCTGCCGTCGCTGAAGAAGGCGGCGGTGCCCGTCTTGAGCTGCCCGCCGAACATGGAGATCCCGCTCCAGACGCCGGTAATCGCGCCGCCCGTCAGCTTGGCTTCGGGGAAGTTGGGCGTCTGCCAGTTGGCGAAGCGCAGGCTGAAGAGAAACTCATTGATGGTGTCGGTGAAGCGCGGGTTGCGCGAAGCATCCGTAGTGATGAAATTGACCATGACCTCCCTGCCGAGGATGACGACGCGCTCGATGCGGCCGTTGACTTTGACCAGAAAAACACTCATGGTGTAGCGCCGCTGATCGTTGAACGCCCCGCCCTCGCCGCGCAGGAATTCCCAGCCGCTCCAGGAGCGCTCGACGCCTTGCAGGTCGTACATCGTGCCGTTGACGGTATGCATGCTTTGGGCGTTGAGGAACGAGCACATTTCCTGCCACGTGGCCTGGAACTCCTGTTCCAGATCGGAGGTCACCTTGCCGGGCAATATCAGGAGGCTTAAGCTTTCATCGCCCTGTAAGCCGGACTGCGGCGAGAGGGCCAAGCCGCCCGCGTTCTCCTGGACCGACCATCCGGGGGGAACGGTGTAGATCACGTTCTGAAACGTCCGAGCCGCGCCGCTGGCAGCGGTGCTTAAAGAAGGAGTCGGTGTGGTCGCAGCGCCGGGTTTGGCGGGCGTTGGAGCAGGCGTCGGGGTGGCGGCGGGGCCGGGGGCTGGTGCCGCGGCGGAGAAGCGCATGCTCCCGAAAAGGCTTTGAATCGGGGGCATATATTTTTTCAGCGCGGTTTCGCTTGCCGTCACCAGCATCGCCGCGGCGGCCTGCTGGCCGTCAGAAATGGCGTAGTATAGCTGCAGGCGCACGCCGCCGGAAGCGTCCTGAATCGTGCGGCCGGTCGAAAGCGTCTGGAGACTTCCCGCGCCGCCGCTCTGAGGTGCGCCCTCCTGCAGCACTTGGACCTGAGGGTTCAGGTCCCGTTTCATGCGGTCGCGGAACCAGTTCTCGAAGCTTTTTCCCCTCAGATTCTCCGCGCCGTAGAGCACCACAACCACAGCCGTCTCTTCCGTCATGTCGGAGGGAGCGAGAAGGAACTGGCCGTTCTGCTCGCCGCTTGTCCACCCCGCCGGTGTCGCGTAGTGGAGCCCTTGGTAATTGCCCTCCTGCGCGTGGGCATGTGGAATTACTGCCGCTAGAGACAGAATGAGGAGTGAAATACGACTTACCATGAATTTCTCCTGAGCGTTTCCGCTAAAACTGTCAGGTGGCTCGATCAGCCGCAAAAGCCCGCTGCGTGCCAATCCAAAATCGCCAATCTCAAATAGATCTCACCGGCATCTCGACGATGTCGTCCACGCGCGCCACCTCGCGCGTGACGAAGGGCTCGCCATAGCGCGCGCCGATCATATGCCCGAAGTGGCGCGCCAGCGAGGTCACGCGCTCGCGCCAGTCGGCGCGCGACGGAAACAAATTTTCGAATTCCTTGGCGGGGGAGAATTGCGAGCCGAAGCAGTAAATTGCTTTCAACTTTTTCTCAAGTTGAGCCGTGATATCCACGACGAAGGTAGGCCGGACGGCGGGGACGTACTGCGTCGCGTAGATGATCTTGTGCGGACGGTGCGGTTTGCCCTCGAGCGGCAGGCGCGTGAGCCCGGCGAGGAAGCACGCCTCATAGCCGATGCGTCCCGTCGTGGTGTGGTCGGGATGGCGGCCCTTCCAGTAGGGAAGGATGACGGTGCGCGGCCTTAGGTCACGGATTTTCTGCGCCATCTTGAGTTTGTATTCGCGCCGGTCCTCGAGCGCCGCGTCGGGCAGGCCGAGATTGCCTCGCCAGGCGAGCCCCATCACCTTGGACGCCTTCGCCGCTTCCCGCTCGCGCAGGCGGGCGTTGCCGCGCGTGCCCGATTCGCCGGCGGTCAGGTCAAGCACGCCGACCTTGTAACCCGCCTCGGCCATTTTGATGACCGTTCCCGCGCAAGTCAGCTCGGTGTCGTCCGGGTGGGCGACGATGGAGAGAACATCAAGGGTCATGGGGGCTCCGGAAGAAAAGATTGAAAATTGATAATTGATAATTGCAAATTTGAAGACTACTTCGCCCGAGTGCTCGCGGTTCGCCGGGATGCAGTGATTATCGCAACTATTTCCCGAGTTTCCTTCAGAAGCTCGGTAAGCCGCTCCGGTTTGACCAGGCCGGATTCCGACAAAATCTCCAGCCAATAGAGTGTCTCATCGGCCTCCTCTTCCGCAATGGCCAACTTCGCGGAGAATGTGGCACGTGATTGAGCCCGGCAGGCGGCGCGATAATTCGCGCCGACCGAGGTCGCGGACCGCACGATCTGACCTGCGACCGCCCTCCCAGCAGGATCGCGCGGCAATATGCGGGCCAGGCGGATGACGCGCAAGGCAAGAGCCTTGGTTCGAGTTTTCAACTCTTCAGGATTCATTTCCTTTTTCAGTTCGGAGAACGAAGTCTTTTCCGTGCCGTGCAATTATCAATTTTCAATCTTCAATTTTCAATTCTTTCATCTCGTGCTATCAATTCCCTATGCCGAATGACAAGCCATTAAACTGCCAAGTTGCCCTAGTCACGGGTGCGGGAAAACGCATCGGAAGAGTTATCGCTCTCACGCTGGCGCGGGCGGGCGCGGATGTAGTGGTGAACTACAATCGCTCGCGCGCCGAGGCGCTGCGCACGGTGCGCGAGATCGAATCGCTGGGCGTGCGTGCCCTCGCGATTCGCGCCGACATTTCGCGCCCCGCACAAGCCCGCGCCATGTTCGCCGCAGCGCATAGGAAATTCGGTCGGCTGGATATCCTGGTTAACAACGCAGCTATATTCTTCGAGCGCAAGTGGGACGACCTGACCGAGCGCGACTGGGACCGCATTCTCGGCATCAATCTGAAGGGGACATTTTTCTGTGCGCAGGCTGCGGCACGCATCATGAAAAAGCAGGAAACGGGCGGGCGGATTATCAACGTCTCTTCGCTGGGCGGCCTCGAAGCCTGGCCGAGCTACGCGCACTATTGCGCGTCCAAAGCCGGTGTTATCATGTTGACTCGCTGCCTCGCCAAGGCCCTGGCTCCAACGATATTGGTCAACAGCGTTGCCCCCGGCTCGATACTTGTTGAGGGCGAAGAGCAGGGCGAGTGGTCGGAGAACGTTCTCAAAACTACGCCGCTCCAGAAAGCTGGTCGTCCCGAGGATGTTGCCGAAGCGGTCCTGTTCCTTGCCACGCGCGGTGACTTCATTACCGGCCAGGTGATCGCCGTAGATGGCGGGAAGTCGGCGAAATGAGCTGTGAATTCTGCTCGCATCCTCCTGCTGGCCCCCAACGGCCGACTGCTGAGTTGCGACTGGTCCCCGCTTATTGTTTACCGCTTTCTAACCCTTAGCGGGCGCCAGGCTCATTTCTCTCCCAAATCTCGTTGAGGTAAGAAAATCTTTGAACCACGTGATAGGTCTGGGATAAATACTCACGTAGCGGCTGGAGGTTGCTCCCGGGCGATTGGCGATTTTGCATGGGCTGCCACAGTACGTATCGAACCCGAAATTTATCCAAGTTCGCGATTAGGTCCTGGACTTGGTCGGGGCGGGTATAAGCATTGGGCACCACAAACGGCACTCTCGCCGGGTTCTGTAGGTAGAGGGGGAAATAGTAATCGCGATAGAATCCCCCGAAGAAAAAATCTCCCGGTTGCGTGTGGTTCTGGAGCCACCTTGCCACCTCGTATTCGTAGTCGTGCGACCAAGCTACACGCCCTGCGGGGACTTCCTGAAAATACATACTCCTTCTCTGCAATTTTAAAGGGGCCAAAACTGTAATTAAACACGTCACAGCAGCCAGCAATCCCGTGACAGCCCGGCCGAATCTGGTTGGCTCACTTATCAGCCAGACCATAAGGATTAAGCCGGGCATGCACACCGAAGAGAGCCTTGTCCACCCGGGGGCGGTCGCAATTCCCAGGAAAAGGAAAATGCCCGTGACATTCAGCAACATCAGTCTGCCCCTCTGTTCTGGAGCGAGAGCGCGCGCCTCACGCCGATAGCGAACGAGAAACAAAAAATACACAAAGGGAATGAGCGTGTACATGAACAGCCATACGGCTGCGGCAGGTATGTGGGACCAAGCCGAAAGCGGAGGCGGGTATGCCATGTAAATCCAGAAAGTATTGGCATGGTCAGCGCGATAGTACAACGCTGGGAAAACCACAATGGATTGAACCAAGGTTCGGAGCCCTACCATCCAAACAAAATATGCTAGCAAAGCAGCAAGTGTACCTGCGAAGGCGCTCAAGAGCCAAAGTTCCTGTTTGACCAACTCCGCCCAACCCGCCTCCTTTTCGCGGGCCTCCCAAAGCAAGAAGGCGGAAAGGCCCAGCGCCGCGACGACGCCCCTGCTTTGTGTGAAGAAAGTGGCGAGGCCAAACAAGGTACCCGCCATTGCGATGCGGACGGGATTTCTTCTTTCGATGACAGCAAGAATGCCGGCCATCGCAAACATCGAACTATACCAATGATGTGTCCCGTCGAGTGCAGTCCGCATCGCCAGGGTGGGAAACATGAGGGCCGGGAGGTAGGCAACCCAGCCATTAATCACCTTCTTCGAGATCGCGAGGACGAAGTAAGTTATCGTGACACCGACCAGCAGAAGGAGAGCATTTGGGATCCAGGCCCTCATTCCGAAGAGGGTGAAGAAGGCGAAGTAGACGAGGTCGATCCCAGGCGTTAAGAATTCGAAGAAGTCCCGATATATGAGCTGCCCCCGGACCATGCGGGTCGCATGGAGCAGGAAAATCCCTTGGTCAGGTCCCATTGAGACCGGAGTGCCAGGGAGCATGAACAGATGTAGGTGCAGAAAAGCGGCAGTGGCAAGGATCACGAGCAGAACAGGCAGCGGCCTCCCCATAACTACTCCATTTCTTGTGGCAGGATCCACCCCTGACAGAGTGAGCCCGAGACGCAGGTTTTCCCTGAAACCGCCACGGAAGTTATCCCGCATCTTTGCAAACTTGCCGCAGTCCAGCTGCGATTCTAGACCCACTCGAGACCAGAGAAACTGTTTCTCGACCCGCTTTCGCCCAACCCGGCCGAGATTTGAGCACAGATCCGCCGACGACAGCACGCCGGCCAATCGGTCGGCCAGCAATCGGCCGTATCGCTGCGTTCGCCCTCCTCCTGGCCACAGAACCCTTATGTCCGGCTCGCCGCAATTTCTTCTAGCAGCGCGCGCAGTTTGGCCAGCGACACTGTCGCCTGGCCGAAGCGCAATGCGTTGTAGAGGCGTGTAAACTCCAGCACCGGCCAGGAGAAGGCGGTTCCCGCGAATGAGAGCGCGAACTCGCGGGGAGTCTGCTCTGGAGGTTTGCGGAACCCGCGTTTGTCGAGCGTCTTCAGAAAACGGTGGTATGTCAGCGTGGCTTCTACCGGTGAAAGCGCCCGGTCTTTGCGCCGGAAGCGCCACATGAGCGCAAAGCGCCACTCCGCGATGCGGTCGCCCTTTTCGGCAAGAATCAAACCCGCCAGCACCGCCAGCATAAAGAGAAAAACCAGCGCCTTGTGAGACAAGAGCCATCTCTCCAGGCGATAGGCAAGAACGATGCATTGCTGGCGGATACGCTTGATGCGACGCGCGAAGTCTTGCTGCAGCTCGCGCGAATCGCGGTCCACGGTGCGCGCCAGGCTGGCCTGGTGGGCGAAGTCGTAATTGATGATCCACTCGTTCCAGAAGAGGCTTGCCGTGTCGATGTAATCATCGAACGGGCCGGGGACAACGGGGTAGGGGTCGGCGGGCGTGGGGTCGAAGATGATCCACCCGTAGGTCGGGAAATAAACCTCGACCCAGCTATGGGCGTCGCGCCCGCGAACGATGAAGTCCTTCCCCATGCGATTGTACGTGCCGGTCTGAAACCCGTTGACGAGCCGCGCGGGGATGCCCTGGGTGCGCAGCATGACGGCCATGGCCGCGGCGAAGTATTCGCAGTAGCCGCTTTTCGCTTCGAAAAGAAAACTGCCGATGGGATTGTCAGGCGTGATGCCTTTCGGATCGAGGGTATAGGTGAGGCGGTTGCGCAGGTATTGCTCGATGGCCGCGGACTTGTCGTAGGGGGTCGCAGCCTGCGCTGTAATCTCGCCGGCAAGAGTGGCGATGCGCGGGTCGAGTTCCGGCAACTGCAGATACACACGCTGGATTTCCGCGGAGTAGTCCGTGGGCGCGCTGCGAAGGTCGCTCGCGGGAGGAACGCGCGTTTCGGAGAAAACCTCGTAACTGAACGGGATATAGCTGTGGCCCGGCGAGTGGAGCGATTCTGTCTGGTCGTGATTTAGAATTCGAATGCGGCCGGAAAGCTCACGCGGAACCGCGGCGGCAAAAACGACGTCGGTCGAAACCGGCGTGAGCAGCACGCGGTAGCGGAGCGGGCGACCCCGGCGGGCCGCCCAGCCTTCTGATTGCGGCATGACGAAGCGCTGGTAGCTCGCCTCGCGAATCGCCTTCTGCTCGGTATTGTCGTTGTACCATTGCTTTCCGTCGAAGCTGGTCAGGGCCACGCCGCGCCACTTCAGTGTGCGGTAGTCGCGCGCGTCTCCCTCCGGCACGACGCGCATCACCACGACGCTTGATCGCAAGATTTTCCGGATGTCGCCGAGATTTACCGTCCCCGAAAAACCCGTGATGTTCTGCGCCTCCATGCCCAGGCCAGTCAGGTAGCCGGTCCGATAGCGGGGGATCACGAAGAAAAGAATCGACGCGAGGGCCACGATGCTGATCGCCAGTCCCGCGGTGGTGGTGGTCAGAGCTTTTTCGACCGCCTTGCGATTCTCCTCCGGGGCGCGGTAGGGGCCCTCGGGTGGGCGGTGTGACATTTCCGTCGAGCGCTTGATTT